>DATJWZ010000604.1:0-1166 GCA_035500795.1 Candidatus Eiseniibacteriota bacterium
GATCAACGGCGGCGACTGACATAGTGCGAACGAACGCAGACACCACGCGTTTGCTTCTCCTTGCCAAATCACGTTGACGCGCGGCATGGCGAGACTGATGGGACGCTGCTCGAACACCGAAAGACCGATATCCACGAGCACCCCGTAGCGCAACTCGACCGCATAGTTCAGTCGGAGGAGCACGGCTTTTGTCCCCCACTGCGCCGATCCGTATTCGAACATGCGTTCACGCCCCAACGCGGATTGGGCATACTCTCCGACTGGACCGACCGGAGTTGCCTCGTGGGCTCCTCGGTCGGAAGTCGGCAGCAACGGGTAAACATTTCCAGTGGAGAAAGCGACAATGCGTGAGCGGTGGAAGCGCTCGGCCACGAGACCGGGGAGAAAGGTATTCATCGCCCAGGTGAGGTGCTCGTTACCCGAGGTTCCGAACTTTCTTGCCGCCATGAAAACGACGTTCGGAATGTCCGGAAGCTTTTCCAGCGCATCGCGATTCAGCAAGTCGCACGGAATGGCTTCGATTTTGTCTGCAGCAAAGTGGGCGATCAGTTCGGAATTCGTAAAGCGAGCGACGGCAATTACACGCTTGTTGATTCCGCCTTTGTCGCAGGCGCGGCGAGCCAAGCGAGCCAAACTTGGCCCCATTTTGCCCCCGGCTCCTAGAATCAGAAGATCGCCATCAAGCTGGCGCATTGCCTCAATGGCGTCGTCATCTGGCCGGGATAATAATTCTTCCAGTTCGTGCTCTGTTTTTACGTGCATGTTAGCCAAGTTCAAATCCGGCGATCGCATAGATCGCGTTCGAGTTCTCCGGCAGATCTTTTCCGCGAGACATACGTTTCAGGTGACGCTGGGGAGCAAACCCTAACTCTGTCGCGAGTTCTGTCGCATGGCGATTCTCAGGAAACAGATCCCACATCCATGCGCAAGACGAATCTTTGATCAGCTTGGTGATGAGTTGGCGCGCGCCTTCAACATTCTTGCTTACGCATGGGCCTAGATAGGCGCTCAGACGTCCAGCGCGTGCGAGTAGGTATGCGTCCTGATTGGTATGAACCGAACTCCGCGATGCCAGGCGTGCCAGCAGGGTAGAGCGATCGGCTGGGAAGTAGGGCTCGTCGATTTTCGTTAATGATGAATCGACACCAACTGGTGCAAATGTCAGC
>DATJWZ010000605.1:0-1361 GCA_035500795.1 Candidatus Eiseniibacteriota bacterium
GGCGTGGATTCCGCGTTTCTGGCCTGGGCCGCTCATCGCGAACTGGGCGCCGATATGTTGGCGGTAATTGCCGATTCCCCAAGCCTGGCCCGCACGCATTTGGCAGATGCCATCGCCTTCGCTAACGAGCAAGGCATTCCTCTTGAAGTGATCACCACCTCGGAGCTTGATCGCCCGGAGTACATCCGCAACGACGGTCAACGTTGCTTCCATTGCAAAGACGAACTGTTCGCAGTCATGGAACTCATGCGTTCCAGCCGGGGCTTTGATGCTATTGCGTATGGGGTGAACCTGGACGATCAGGGAGATTTTCGCCCCGGGCAGCAGGCAGCGAGACTCCATCATGTGGCGGCACCGCTCCTGACGGCGGGAATGACGAAACAAGACATCCGGGAAATGGCTCATGAAACTGGCCTGCGCGTCTGGGATAAACCGGCTTCTGCATGTCTATCTTCGCGCATTGAGTACGGGCGACCAGTGACGCGTAAAGCGTTGGAAGCAGTCGAACAGGGAGAAGACGCTCTTCGCGGGCTCGGGTTCCGGCAATTCCGAGTACGTCATCACGGCGAAATAGTTCGCATCGAGATCGCCCGCGAGGAGTTGGACCGCGCCCTAACCACCGTGATGGCGTCCCAGTTGACGTCCATTTTTAAACAGCTTGGGTTCAAGTTTGTGACGCTCGATCTGGAGGGTTTCCGGTCTGGATCGATGAATGCCTTTTTACCCGCCGATCAGCTCCGACGAATCGGCTAAAGCAGCCAAAATACGCCGCAGACGCGGGTTCGCTCACCTCACGCTGTGAGATAATCGAACGTTACACAATGCAACTGAGGCCATTTTTGGTGATCTTGATGCGCCGTTCCCTGTTCATCCTGCTGCTGGTTTGCCTGGGCTGTGTGGCTCAGTCCGCTCCGCCGGATGTCTCTCGAAAGATCGAGCACCAAGTGCGCCTGTATTACAACCTTCCCTCCGACGTAAAGGTAATCGTGGGAGCGATCGCTCCCAACAGCGAGTTACCAGGCTATGACAGCGTCCCCGTCAAACTCGATGGCGACGGGAAGCAGAAGGACTACACGTTTCTCATTTCAAAAGACCGGATGACTTTGTTGCGAGTGACGAAATTCGATCTGACGAAAGACGCCTATAGCGACTTGATGAGCAAGATCGACGTAAAAGGACGGCCAACCCGGGGTGCAAAAGATGGCAAAGTGGCAGTCGTCAATTTCGACGATTTCGAATGCCCATTCTGTTCGCGAATGCACCAGACGCTTTTTCCGGAACTCCTCAAGGAATATGGTGATCGGGTTACGTTCATCTACAAAGACTATCCGCTAACAGAGATTCATCCGTGGGCAGTACAT
>DATJWZ010000606.1:0-1001 GCA_035500795.1 Candidatus Eiseniibacteriota bacterium
CCACGACAAACGTTCAGTTCACTACGAACCTTGACGCCGGTGCGGCTGTCGGCGATCAGTACTCGACAACGATCACGGCCTACGATTCCATGGGAACCAAGCATGTGCTCACTTTCAACTACACCAATACCGGTCCGGGAGGTTGGAATTATAACATCACCGTCCCGGCAGCGGATGTCGGAGGCACCGGCAATCCCGTGTCTGTAGGAACCGGGAACCTAACTTTCGATAGCAATGGAAAACTGACGACGCCCGCTGCTGATGTTACGGGGATTACCATCGGACCGCCCAACACTGCCGCATTCACCGATGGAGCTTCTCCGCTTTCGTTTACTTGGCAGCTTTATAACAACGGAGTTGGTCTCATTACGCAAGTTGCGTCTCCGAGCGGCACCTCGTCAGCTCAGCAGAATGGTGTCGACAGCGGCTCGCTGGTCAATTTCAACATAGGGTCCGATGGAACAATCACGGGATCGTTCAGTAACGGCAAGACGCAGGCGCTCGGCCAATTGGCATTAGCAACCTTCGCCAACAATGACGGCTTGCAGCTGGATGGGAACACCGACTTTACTCCTACGCTCGCGTCCGGACAAGCGGTCATCGGAACTCCAGGATCGGGCGGTCGCGGAACGGTCTCGGGAAGCGCGCTGGAAATGTCGAACGTCGACATTGCAACAGAATTCGCCAACCTGATCGTCGCGCAACGCGGCTACGAGGCGGATGCGAAGGCCGTCACGACCTTCGATCAGATCACGCAGGACACAATCGCATTGAAGCAGTGATCATTCAGTTCACGTGAGCGCGGTCTGAGATCAAAATTACAGCCGCGCTCACCTTCAGATTTTGTTCATGAGAATCCGCTCAGCATTGTTTGCTGGTTAGGCTCGTAAAAGCCTGGGCGAAAATTAAAGCCTTCATTTTCAGCTAGAGGCGGCTTCACTGGCTGACTCTCAGGCTACGTCCGTTCGTACTCCCTTCCGGAATTCAGATTGCAGACTTGT
>DATJWZ010000607.1:0-64855 GCA_035500795.1 Candidatus Eiseniibacteriota bacterium
ACGGACCCGAATCAGGTGAATCCAGCCTACGACGATGGCTCCGAGACGATTGGCCGTCCTTTGGCTACGAATTGTCCCGCGTCCCAAGGTGGCTTGGGTTTTGGAGGACCCTGTTTCCCGTGGCTCGGATTCTTCAGCTACCTGAGCAACTACTCGAGTTCGAACTTCAATTCACTGCAGGTCACATTGACCAAGCGATATTCGCAAGGGCTTTACCTGCTGGCCGGATACACGTACGGCCACGCAATTGATACGGCGACCAGCAATCTGGCAGGAGTGCCGCCCGACAGCACCGACTACGCGGCGGAGCGCGGAAATGGCGATTACGATATTCGACATCGCTTCACGCTGTCACTCACTTACGATCTGCCATCGATCAAGACGAGAAGTCAATTACTGGAGGGCTGGCAACTGACCAGCATCTTGAATTTGCAGACAGGGATGCCCTACACACTGGGGGATTTCGGCAACGATATTAGCTATACAGGCGAACTGAATGACCGTTGGAACATGACTGGGAACCCAAGAGACATTCACTGGTCGCCGAGTCATCCGTTACCGTACTTTGATTTCTCCGATGCAGCGCACAGCAACGCTGCCTGTCTGGCACAAGCAAATGCGCTCGGAACTGTCGATAACCTTTACTACTACGGCTGCTACCAGGAAGGAAGTGCGGTGATCACTCCGCCGGCGGACATGACGCAAGGCCATATGGGCCGCAACATTTTCAGCGGACCCGGCTTTGCCAACTGGGACTTCTCCCTGTCGAAGATGTTCAGGATGGGCGAGCACGTGAAATTGCAAGTTCGCGGAGAGGTATTCAACATTCTCAACCATGCGAATTTCGCGGGCTTGAGCACAGATCTTTCATCTCCGAACAGTGTAGGAACTGTGGTTTATACGCCCGACATTGCGGCGGCAAATCCGGTGATTGGATCCGGCGGATCACGCCACATCCAACTGGGAGCTAAGTTCCTGTGGTGATCCCGTGAAAAAATCATCGCTTGCCATTTTGATGATTTTGGCGGCCGCTCTGCATCTGTATGCTTCCGACTATAAGTACATCCGGGTCGGTAACGATGGCGACGTCACTACTAAAACAGTCGCTGGCTACGCATTAATGGGCGGCGGCACGGACCTGGATGAAGCCTTCCGGTTCCTTTGTGACAAAAGTACAGGTGGAGATTTCCTGATCCTGCGCGCTGCCGGGGATGACGACTACAACCCATACGTGCAATCGATATGCAAGGTGAACTCAGTGGCAACGTTGATCATTCCAAGCCGCGAGGCAGCGAATGATCCCAGGGTTGCCGAGATCATCCAACATGCTGAAGCCATTTTTATCGCGGGTGGCGACCAGGCACGGTATATCAACTGGTGGCAAGGAACGCCGGTTGAAGATGCACTGAACGCGCGTATCGCGGCTGGGCGGCCGATAGGCGGAACAAGCGCCGGGTTGGCTGTCCTGGGACAGTTCATCTACTCAGCCCAGGGTGATGCGCCGGATGACCCTGATCTGCGCTCGACTCAGGCGTTGGCGAATCCATACTTTAGCCGCGTTACGGTGCGCCGCGATTTCCTGAAGATCGATCTGCTTCAGAACACGCTTACAGATACTCATTTCGCCAAACGCGACCGCATGGGACGCTCGCTCGTCTTCCTGGCGAGGATTGTGCAAGACGGATGGTCGGCGAATCCACGGGAGATCGCTGTGGATGAGAAGAATGCAGTACTGGTCGAGGAGGATGGTCACGCGCGAGTCATCGGGTCCGGCAAGGGAGCGTACTTCATTCGGATTCAGAAGAAGAGTTCGGAATGCCGCGCGGGGACTCCTCTGAGCTTTCATGAATATGCGGTGTACCACGCACCTAGCAAGACCCAATTCGATCTGAAGGGCTGGAGCGGATCCGGCGGAAACTCGTACTCGCTTTGGATTGACAAAGGGACCGTCAGTAGCACGCAGGCTGGCGGATCCATCTACTAAAGAAAAATTGACGATGCTGGTCCTTCAGAATCCCGTTGCGTGGCGTGATTCCTTGCGCTAGCCTTAGATTGCTCTCGCGGTTCTTCCCACCTCCTATACCTCTCCATGATCAGACTGTGCGTGTGATGCAATGGCTGTGCAATACAGGGCGGTATCCGCTATCCCCCCACTATATATAGTGTTATATTGCTTGACGCCGCCTGAATTTCGTCGGTACAGTAGCTTAACTTTGTGCCCGCCCTATCCAGCCTGGGGTGAAGCAAGCGATGTTCGGATGACTCAGTGCAACGAATCGCGCGGAAGAGGAATCCGTCTGGTAAACAGGCGCCCTCGCACGCGAAAATCCCCACTTCTGGCAAAACCGGCCAGAAATGGGGCACCCGTATTCTAGTGACAACCGACTACTGGCCATTGGAGTTGACGCTTTGCTCAAACTGAAGAGGCTTCAGATTCTCGGGTTCAAGTCGTTTTGCGACCGCACGGAACTCAAGTTCCATGGAGACGGCATAGCCGCGATTATCGGTCCGAATGGCTGCGGGAAGTCGAATATCTCGGACGCGATTTCGTGGGTGCTGGGCGAGCAGTCGGCCAAGACGCTGCGCGGATCGCGCATGGAAGACGTGATCTTTGCGGGAACGCGCGACCGCAAGCCAACGGGCATGGCGGAAGTGTCGCTGACGCTGATCGATCCCGAGGTCTACGGCGGAGCCGATGCCAGCGCGGCTACGGAAATCGATATTCAGGACGAGATGCCGGAGTCGGCAGCGGATGCAGCGCAGGTAGCCGACGATTGGGATGAAGCGGCGATCCGCACGCGCACTGCAGCGGATACCGAACAAGCTGTGGAGGACGCGCAGCCCGGGAAGACTGAAGAAGTCGAGGTGCCGCGGTCGAAAGTCAATACGATTGCGATTGCATTCCCGAATGATGAGCCGATCTTTGCGCTTCCGGCGCATACCGTGGGAGCGCCACCTGAAAACACACCGATTGGGACCGTCGCTCCGCACGTGGTGCTGAAGATTCGGCGGCGAAAGTTCAATCAGCAACAGTTCCGGCATGGGGAGATTGTCGTCACGCGACGGTTGTTCCGGTCGGGAGACAGCGAGTATCTGCTCAACGGCAAGCTGTGCCGCCTCCGGGATATTCAGGAACTCTTCATGGGTACCGGCTTGGGCCCGGAATCGTATGCTCTGATCGAGCAGGGACGCATTGGTCAGATTCTGAGCAGCCGTCCGACGGATCGGCGAGCAATTCTCGAAGAAGCTGCGGGCATTACAAAGTTCAAGACCAAAAAGCGGCTGGCCGAAGCGCGACTGGAAGATGCAAAGCTCAACCTGAACCGCGTGAATGACATTTTTGAGGAAGTCACGCGGCAGATGAATTCGCTGAAGCGGCAGGCGTCGAAGGCGGAGCGCTACGCGCGGCTGCGTGATGAGATGCGCGACAAGCTGCGTGTCGTACTGGCGAGCAAGTTTGCGGCAATCGAGCAGGAAAGCGCGGAGATCGATGCCCAGCTGAATGCGTTGGCCGAGGAGATGCGGCATCGGTCGGAAGAAGTGCAGCAACTTGAGTCGGAGCACGCCGAGCGTCAGCAGCGCGGGTACGACATTGAGACGGAACTGCGCGAGAATCGCGACCGGATCAGCCAGATTGCCATGGAGATTGACCGGGCGCAGGCGCGGCGGCGGCACAATGAAGAACGATGCGCGGAATTGGTCGTACGGGCAGCGTCGGCGGAAGCCGAACTGGCGCAGGCGCGGCATCGTTTGACCGCGCTGGAAGCAGAGCGCGAACAGAACCGGCAGATTCTGGAATCAGCGGCGGCCGACCTTGGTGCGGCGCAAAGCGATTTGGCATTGTGCCAACAGGAAGCTGCTGCTGCTGCTGCGAGCCTGGCGGAAATTGAACGGCAACAGGAAGAGTCGCGCGTCGTTATCTTCGATATAGTTTCTTCGGCGTCAAAGCTGCGCAATCAGTTGGCGCAGGCGGAGGAACGATTGGCTGGCGCGGACCGGGAATCGCGCCGTCTTGAGGCAGAGATCAGCAACGCCAACTCACAGGTGGAAACATTTGGCGGGCAGCGTGGCCAACTGGCGCTGGAATTTGAAACCATCACACAGCGCGCGGCTGGGATTAGCGAAGAAATCAGCCAGGTTCGGCGGTTGATTGAGCAGAAGAAACTGGAAGAAACTCGCTGCAAAACCAATCTGGACGCTCTCCGCGCCGAGTTCGCGACGGCACTTGGCAAGAGGGGATCTTTGGAAGCCGTCATCGCCGAACATGGGTATTCGACCGAGTCGGTGCGGCGGCTCTTCCAATCAGGCGTCATGCAGAGCGGGTTTGCGCCTGTAGGCGTCTTGGCAGATTTTCTTGAGGTCGAGCCTCGATACGAGCGTGTTGTCGAAGATTTCCTGCGCGATGAACTGAATTACATCGTCGTGAAGTCATGGGATGCGGCGGATGAAGGGCTACGGATGCTGCGGACTGACGTGGACGGTCGCGCGACGTTCCTCGTGCATCCGGAAGACTCGCAGGCGAAGTTCTCGTTTGTGCTCGATGAGGCGGCACACTGTGCACCCCCGGCGGCGCAGATCGTTCCGTTGAAGAGCTCGATTCGCGTGCTCAACGGATTCGGGCGATCGCTGGAAGTCATTCTTCCCAAATTGCGCGATGGATACATTGTGCCCGAAGCGGATGTAGCGAAGGGACTGGCGCTGGAAAATCCCGACGCGTTCTTCCTCTCTCAGTCTGGAGAGTGCTTCCACAACGTGACCGTGACCGGCGGCAAACAGCGTGCTGAAGGGCCGCTCTCGATGAAGCGCGAACTGCGCGAGGTCGTGCGTCAGCTCGAGGATCTAGAGCGCGGGCTGCGGGATGAAGAGACTCGCGTCATGACGCTTGGTCGCGAGATTAAGGAACTGACGGAATTACTAGAGCGGCTCGATGGCGAGAAGCGCGAGGCTGAAAACCAAGCCATGACGCAGGGTCACATGCTGCGGCAGCTTGATTCCGAGATGACGCGGGTTAGCGAACGGCTGAACGTAGCGCAAATGGAACTCGCCCGGCTCGCGGCAGAACGTGCGGAGCAAGAAGGAATTCTTTGCGCGCGACAGTCCGACATTGAGACTCTGGAATTGAAGCGTCTGGAGGTCGAGCAGCAGATGCAAGCAGCTCAGGCGACCTTGACCGCGCTACGTCTACGTCGCGAGGAGTCGGCGCAAACGACTTCGCAGCATGCGGCTCGGGTAGCGACTTTGGAAGAGCGCCATCGTTCGGCAGCGGCTGTGCTCCAGCGGATTGAATCGCTATTCTCAGAGATGGAGGAGCGCGTCCAGGCTTTGATGTCGCAGATTGAAGGAGCGGCAGCTGAAAAGATCCAGCGCGAGACGGAGAACGTCGAGCTTGCCCGGCAAACCGAAGATCTCGAAGCGGAGCGCAATGCTTCGCAGACGCGCGAGGGGCTGTTGCAGTTCGAAAACGAGCAATTACGAGCACGATTGGCCGAGATTGAAGAACTGCTGAAAGCAAGCCGGCTGCTGCTGGATCGGGCTCGCGATCGCCGTGGAGAGCTTTCCGCTGCCGCCGCGAAGCTACAGTCCGACGCGCAACATATGGCCGAGACCTGCCTGAACGAGCTTGGCATGGAACGTGGCGCACTGATGGAAGACACTTCCCTGCTGATTGTGACAGGCGACGAGCTTGCGACTGAAGACCAGATGTACCGCGACATGCGTACTAAGCTGGAGGCCATGGGACCGGTCAACATGATGGCGCTGGAAGAGTACAAAGAAACCGCTGAGCGGCACGGATTTCTCGAAACGCAGCGCAAGGATCTGATTTCTTCGATTGAAAACACAACGGCAACGATCAAGGAGATCGATCAGATCTCGCGCCAAAAATTCGAAGAGGCGTTCCACGAGATCAACGAGAACTTCCAGGCCACGTTCAAGAAGCTGTTCGGCGGCGGGCACGCGTTCATGAAACTCACTGACGAGGAGAACAGTGCAGAAAGTGGCATCGACGTGGTGGCTTCGCCTCCCGGCAAGCGCCTGCAGAGCGTACTGCTGCTCTCCGGTGGAGAGAAGGCCCTCACCGCGCTTGCCCTTCTGGTCGGAATCTTCCAATTCGCGCCAAGCCCGTTCTGCATACTCGACGAAGTTGATGCTCCGCTGGACGAGGCGAACGTCGGGCGTTTCACCGATCTCGTCAAAGAGATGAGCATCCAGACACAGTTCGTGCTGATCACGCATAGCAAGAAGACAATGAGCATCGCTCCGGTGCTCTACGGCGTAACGATGCAGGAGCCGGGAGTCTCGAAGCTTGTATCGGTGAGGTTTGGGGCGCAGTAGTTCTTGTAGGTAGAACACTGAGATTCGCCCCCACTGCTCTCTGTCTGCATCCCACGGTCTTTCAGCGCCGTTTTGCTCTGGTTCAGAATGACAGGTTTAGGATCGGGTTTGCTTTTATCCACCGCCTTCCTCAGCTTTTCCACAAGTTGTCTAGAGTCAAATCTCACGGTGAGCAGCGGATTAGGCGCATCTTCTTACTTATCAACATTTTTGTTTGCAACCTTTTCCTGCTGTGCGGTCGTCCGTGACGAGAGTCGTTGACATTTTTTTCTGACCAGCTAGAATACGCCTCGCCTCTTGCCTGTAAAATTTCAACATGAGCCCCGATCTCCTCGATTCCGTCCTGATACGAACCGATTTCAAAGACCTAAAACTGAAGGCAAGCGGCAAGGTCCGCGATGTCTATGACATTGACGAGAAGCAACTGCTTTTCGTCGCGAGCGACCGCATTTCAGCGTTCGATTATGTTCTGGCGACAGGCATCCCGCAGAAGGGACGCATCCTCACCCAGATTTCGCTGTTTTGGTTCGACTTACTGGCCGATGTCGTGCCGAACCATTTGATTTCGGCCGATGTCGACAAATATCCTCCGGCCGCGCGCAAATATGCAGATCAGCTGCGTGGGCGCTCAATGCTTGTGCGACGGGCTGAGATCTTTCCCGTCGAGTGTATTGTGCGTGGGTATATCTCGGGATCAGCATGGAAGGAATATAAGGCTTCTGGATCGGTGTCCGGGATCAAGCTTCCCGCTGGATTGAAGGAGTCCGATGCATTTCCCGAACCGATTTTCACGCCATCGACAAAGGCGACCAGCGGTCATGACGAGAATATTTCGTTCGACCAGATGTGCGAGACCGTTGGCGTCGAAACAGCGAGCCATTTGCGCGATCTGACGCTACGCATCTACAAGAAGGCAGCGGCATACGCGCGTGAACGCGGGATTATCATTGCCGACACTAAGTTTGAGTTTGGCCGCACCCAGCAAGGAATCACGTTGTGTGATGAAGTTCTGACCCCCGATTCCTCGCGCTTCTGGCCGGCCGACAAGTACGCGCCGGGTCGGGCACAGGATTCGTACGATAAACAGTACGTCCGCGATTATCTGGAAGAAATTCACTGGAACAAGCAGCCGCCTGCTCCAGCACTTCCTGCGGATGTGGCACGCCATACCAGCGAAAAGTACCTTGAAGCTTATTCCCAGCTGACCGGGCGCAAGCTGGATGTATAACAGAACGGCGGCTGGGCCAAGCGGGCACGCGTTATGACCGCACTGGATTGGTTAATCTGTGCCCTTATTTTGTTCAGTGTAATAACGGCCGCGATTCAAGGCTTTTTTTCGGAGGCTTTGACCACGGCCGGATTGATTGTGGGTTACATCGTGGCTGCGTGGCAGTATCGGCGCCTCGCAGAGTGGTTTGAGACGTTTTTAAAGAACCCATGGCTGGCTGAGATACTCGGTTTCCTGATCATCTTTTTCGCCATCCTGCTGTTGTTCGGCGTTGCCGCCAGGATTGCGCGGTGGATCATGAAAGAGGCGGGTCTCAGCGGTTTTGACCGTTTCCTAGGCGCGCTTTTGGGATTGCTCCGGGGCGGGCTGATGGTAGCTGTGATCCTGATGGGAATGACGGCGTTCGAGCCGGCTTCCAAGTTGCTGCATGAATCGGAGTTGGCGCCTTATTTTCTCGTGGTAGGGCGGGCAGCAATCTGGCTGGCTCCTTCGGAATTGCGGGCTCGTTTCTATCAGGGACTTGAGCTGATCCATCAAGCTCCACAGAAGTTGGGTGGCTCCCCGTCTTTCCCGCCAAAATAGGCTGCGGTGCAGTGCAAAATTCCTGCAAAGAGAGAAAACCGTGAAAGATCAATTGGAAGCACTCGTCCTGCAAATGTACCGCAGCAACATTCTTTACGCAGAAGGCGTTCGGGAATTCAAGAAGCGATTCATTCTGACTGTGTTGCAGGAAAACAAAGGGAACCAATGCCGCGCAGCTCGGGAACTCGGAATGCACCGCAATACTCTGAGCCGCACGATCAGTGAGCTGAAGATCGATGTCCGACAGCTGCGGGATGGCGTGAAGCGGCCGCCGCGCAGTGCCCGCCCCGTGACCTTCGAGAAGAAGATCGTCCGCTAATCCGGTTTTCGCCCCTGACGCAGGATCTTATTCATCAAAAAAGGCAGCCCATTTGGGCTGCCTTTGCAATTCCTCAGTTGGCCTTACTGCGCGGCGGGTTTCTTATGCACCGGCGCCTTATGGGCTGGAGCTGCCGCAGGCTTCGAGGTCAGCAGTCGGCCTTTCTCCATTACCATCATGAATGGATTCGAGGTATACGAAGCCGGCTCGCCCTGAAACTGGAAATTATCTGTTCCGTCCTTGGGGATCATTTTGGCCGGAAGTTTTTCTTCAAATTTCAACGTGATGTCGGGCTTGTTCGCATCAATGTCATCGGAACTGCCAGCGATCATCAATGTATCGGGCTCGGTGCTTATCACCTTTCCGACCATCTGTACTGCCTTGCCCTTTATTGCGTTCCAAACGGTATCCTGATCTTCCTGCGCCCCGTTGGTTAGCACGAATTCCCAAGTAGCAAAATCCATCTTGTCGGGAGTGGTGTCCTGTACCATCTTGTGCGCTTGCTCAGCGGGAGTCGGAGCTGGCTTGATCGGCACCTGCGGACCGCCGGCTTTCGCTGCGTTGAGCACATCCTGCCAACCGTCATCACCGGCATGGAATTTCACATACTGGGAACGCGCATATTTCTCGATCGCAGGCTGATTGGGTGCTGGCGCCACAGCTGCAGCACGTGCCGCGTACCAGATACCGTTTTGGTAGTCCGGAGGAGTCTGCTGCAAATAGGAGAGCGCTAACGGATAAAGCAGCGCCAGATCTTTCTGAGAATCCGGTGGATTGGCATCTACGGCTGCTTTAAGATGCTGTGCTGCCTTGGCGTAGTCCTTGTCCTGCAGTGCGCCCCAGCCTATGCCCGCCTCAAAGTTGCCCGTCATCTGCGCCTTCATTTTTGCGAAGTCGGCGTCGCTGGTTCCTTCGGGTTTATTGAACTTCGGCAGGCAATCGAGACCCTCCTGGCCGAACTTTTCTGCGTCGGCCGATTCCTGTTTGCCGTTAGGATCGCCGCCTTGCGCCATCATGCGGTCGATGTACGTTAGCAAGGTCAGCGAAGGAACTGCGCAGGGGTCGATGGCAACGAGTTTTTGGGCTGTCTCGGTTGCCTTTTTTACGTT
The DNA here is from genome assembly GCA_035500795.1 of Candidatus Eiseniibacteriota bacterium. Lineage (GTDB taxonomy): Bacteria > Acidobacteriota > Terriglobia > Terriglobales > Acidobacteriaceae > Sulfotelmatobacter. Next base: position 9,572 of record DATJWZ010000607.1, read on the forward strand.
GCCTGCCTGCTGGTAAGTCTGCATCAGGATCTCGAGCCCTTGGTTCTTCATCACGCTGTTCGGATATTGGGTCAGAAATGCCTCAAGGCCGCTAATCTTGGCGGCAGGATCCTTCTGCTGAATAGCCGCGACGTAAGCGTTGTACTCGGCGGGATCTTTAATGACCGGCGCGGCGGATTGCCCTGCTGCGGGGGCAGCAGCTTGGCCAGCCGGGGGTGTGGCCGATTGTCCCTGAGCAGGCTGCGCAGTATTCACTCCCACTGCAGCGACTGCTACTCCAAGCACAACCGTAACCAGAATCTTCTTCATCACATTGGCTCCTTGAATCTCAGGAAATAGCTTTTCTAGGAATCTTTAATAGCAACTCAGCAGCAACTGCATTCCCTACTGGACCGCATTGCGTTCGGATCCTGCTTTGGAATGCCCGGGCTTCCTGGCAGGGCTCCGGGAGACTCGGGGTGACTCGGTTGGAACGATGAGGCGGCTGACCCGTTTTCCCGGCTGGCCGGATTATAAGTACCTCTTCTGCCGAAGGCAAGCGCCTTCCCATTCACGGTCCTCTTTATTGTTAAGATGCGGAGAGCAGAGCCACCGGATGTTCTCGTTTTGCGCAACTCTGCTGATCGCCAAGCATAGTGAGGCCCATCTACTATGGACACCGTTCGCCCCCTTTCCGGACAAGTCGCAGTCGTCACCGGCGCCGGCCGAGGCATTGGAGCCGCAATCGCGCGCACACTCGCAGCTCTCGGAGCAACATCTGTTTTGTTAGGACGCACCCAAGCGACGCTCGACGCAACGGCTCGAGCCATAGCGGATGCGGGTGGCAAAAGTGAGGTAATTCCTTGCGATGTGACCGTGCTACATCAACTCGAATACGCCTCCGCCCGCATTGATAGCACCTTCGGCAGGGTCAACATACTGGTAAATAACGCAGGTATTGGCGGCTTCACAGAACCGCTACACCAGTTACTGCCCGAGGATTGGGATCGCATTTTGAATACGAACTTGCGCGGTGTGTATTACGCCATTCGCGCGTTTGCACCGCTGATGATTCAGGCCAATTCTGGGCACATCATTAACATCTCATCTCTCGCGGGAAAGAATGCTCTTCCGAAAGGTGCAGCATACGCCGCATCGAAGTGGGGATTAAATGGCCTCACATACTCCGTCGCCGAGGAATTGCGCGGAAACAATATTCGAGTGTCGGTGATTTGTCCCGGTTCGGTGGACACTGAATTGAGTCCCCACACCGGGAAAGACCCGAACAAGATGTTGCAACCAGAGGACGTGGCGCACTCCGTCGCGATGCTGGTGACGCAATCGCCACAATCGTTCATGAGCGAGATCTTGTTGCGACCGACACAGAAGCCTTAGGAGAAAACTTTTGGCTTTTGCGGTCGGGCTACGAGCTTCGGCTACTTCTTGAACAGATTTTCGAATGCCGTCCGGGCGTCGTTCGGCCGCAGGCTGGCCGGTGTGGAAGTCTCTTTTTCGCGTGTGACGCGAATCTCGTAGAGCGCGCAGTCGTTGCGTGCGTCTTTTTTCGCAATGCGCTCCTTCACCGGCTGCATGCATTCGAAGCGGCTTCCAGGGTCGAAATACGTGCACTGCTTGCAAGAATGCAGTTCGAAGCCGCACTTCGGGCATTGGCCTACGCCGGAATTTGCTGCTCCCTGTAGCACGGTGCCACATTGCGCACAGCGGGATACGGCCCGCGTGCCTGGAAGATTTACAGGTTTCGGCCCGAGCGCGTGATCCCAACGCGGCGGCCCGCTGGTGCGTTCGGGCGGCGCCTTACGGGCTGGCGCCTCGCGACGCGGTTCTTTGTCGTTGTCCTGATATCCGGGTTGACGGTATTTGGCCACTAGGACCTCCCCAAGCGTGTGCCCCATTGTCCACCCGACCCTGCTCGGGCGGCAAGTGCTGATGAAAGGCCTTTACCAAGGATTGGCACGGATTCTCACGGATACCGCCCGCCAGTTCTTTTCTCGACCCCGTGTGATCCGTAGCTAGTTATTTCTACCGATACAATAGCTCCATGATTCACGAAATTCTGCCTGTCGGACCTCTGCAGTGCAATTGCTCGATTGTTGGAGACGAGACGACTCATGAAGGCATGGTCATTGATCCGGGCGACAACATCAGTTCCGTGCTCGCGATTGTGCAGAAGCACAATTTGCAAATTAAACAGATCGTGATCACCCACGCTCACATCGATCACATCGGCGGAGCAATGAAGCTCCGCGCTTTGACTGGCGCTCCGATTCTGCTCAACCAGAATGATTACGCCCTATTGAAGATGCTGGATCTACAGGCGACCTGGATCGGCGTTCCGACGCCAGAAAAAGTCGAGATCGACCGTAGCGTCACCACCGGAGAAACCATATCGGCTGGAGGCCACGTGGCCCAGGTTCTTCACACTCCCGGCCATACCGAGGGCAGCATCTGTCTTTATTTTGAGAACGAGAAGAAGTTAATTGCGGGCGACACATTGTTTGCGGGATCAATCGGCCGCACGGATCTTCCCGGCGGATCCATGCAGAAAATTATGCGATCACTCCGCGATACAGTTCTCACCCTGGCAGACGAAACCGTCGTTGTCCCCGGGCACGGTGAACTGACCACGATTGGCGAAGAGCGACGGAGTAACCCGTTCCTGGTACGCTGAGGGCACAAAACCGACTCTAGTCTTCCGAGCAGAGCCACCCTTGCGCGCCTGTGGCAACTTTCCAACGGTGACAATACTGCAGCCAACTTCATAGGTCCTGCGCCCGAAAACTGATGGCTCAGGACGACAGGACGGGAGGACGTCAGAATTCCAAAATGAAACTGTGGGTTGCGTCTTTGTGATGTGCGACACAAATCCACCGCTCTGCATCTGCTATATTGAACCCCTACGAAGGAGCCCGTTATGGCTGGAAAGAGTCTTAATCGCGTTCAACTGATTGGAAATCTGGGCAAGGATCCCGAAATCAAATACACCCCACAGGGTACGCCGGTGGCCAAGCTCACCATCGCAACGAATGAACGCTTCAAAGACAAGGGCGGAGAGTGGCAGGACCGTACAGAGTGGCACAATGTCGTGCTCTGGCAGCGACTCGCGGAAATCGCCGGCGAATATCTCAAGAAAGGCGGCAAAGTCTACATCGAAGGACGTCTACAGACGCGCTCATGGGACGACAAACAAACCGGCCAGAAGAAATACATGACCGAAGTAGTAGCCAGCGATTTGATCCTCTTGGGTGGACGGGGCGAAGGCGGTGGTGGCGATTTCTCCAGCAGCTCCCGCGCATCCTCTTCGGGCAACAACTTTGACCAACGCGTTCCTGAACACGAGCCAGCCGCATCTGGGCCAATCACCGATGAGGATATTCCCTTCTAGCGGTCGTTCACGCTTTCGTGTGCAGCGTGGACGAATCGTCTGAACGACCTTCACAAAGAAATCCGCCGCACTATTTCCGCTTGACTGGAAAGGATTTTGGAGTGCACCTCCGATAATGGCAGCCATCGGGGAGTTCCTTCCCAAGATCCTGCAAGCGTGCCACTCGCGGTTGCTTCGAACACTGTCACGACGCAGGGTACGTCGAATGTGCTCCGATATTCGAAAAGCAGTTGCGATTGTTCTACTTCGAGTCCAGTTTCCTCTCTCACTTCCCGACGCATTCCTTTTTCTGCCGATTCTCCGGCATGTGTGAGACCTCCCGGAAACGACAGACCCCGCCCGTCGTTGCGATCAATAACCAGAATAAGTCCGTTCTGCCGGAGCACGGCCACCGCCGCTCGCAGATCTCCAAAGATAGGAAACCGCGAGTAGATCGCAATCGCCGTGTTCGCGATGACTTTGAAGGCAATGCGTTTGACGGATTGGATCAGGGCAGGCATCTGTCGGTGACGTTGAGCCTTACGAACACGGGTTACAGACTCGAATCTCCATCAAACAGACATGGCTCCCAGATGCTCGAGTTTTGTAATTCCTGAGCAAGAGATGCGTTGTTCGCCTTATAGAAGTACAGCCAACTCCCGAGCGGCCGCTGCCGAAGCCCGACGCCTGGGAGTTTGCTCATCAGTCCGAATGGGTCCCCGACGAGTTCCAACATGTGAATGGACCCCTTTCGGCAGCGACCGATTGCAGTACGCAGCATGGGGAGCAGAACGTCCAAGGCTTTGTTGCTATCCAAACATTGGAAGTCGATCAGACGCACTCGGGTGAGCCCCACCTTGGCGAAATCGTATCGTTGAAATATTGAGTATGCCATGATGCTGGAGCCCCGCTCAGCCACGTAGATCCATGGATCTCGTTTCTGAAATGCAGACTTGAAGTGCCAATCCAAAGATTGCAGGCTCCGATCAGCGAGCAGGATATTCGATTTGACTCTGCTAAGGCTCTGCCAAAAAGCATCGAAGCGATCATCAAACCGGGTACACGCGGCGATCCGACTCGATGAATCAGGGCGGGGCAAGCGACTGCCGCGGAGCTGGTCCAGGGCAAACAGGCCGCCGGCGAGCGGATAACTTGCGGCTCCTGCGAAACTGCCTCTACGCCGCAAATAGCTCGCAACGAAACCACGATAATTCGTGATCCAGAACGAAGCGCGATCCCAAGAGCCAATCGGCACACGAGTACTTTGGAAGCTGCTGTAAGCGGCTTCCGACTGGGAGTTCACTGTGGTGCTCAGGAAAAAATCGACATTGCGCTGTTGGAAGTATGTTGCAAGCAGCAGAGGAGAATAGGCGCGGTAAGGGGTATCTACGACCCAGGCTCGGGTGGTTGCAGCCAAGAGCCTTTTCCCCCGCAACACGTAGCCTATCGGAACATTGCCTAAATAGCCGACGATTTCATCACCACCGATATCGAGAACCCAACCAATAGGAATCTGGCCCTGGACACTTCGATATGCTGGATTGTTATTCCACAAATGCGTCCAAGCCGAGTATTCCTCGGTACGCAGACCGTACTTCGCAGCCAGCGCAGTGATTCGCGCATGGTCGTCGAATCGAGCTTCGCGCAGTTTAGGCGATTTCAGCATCTAACTAAGTTGGGACTCTTAATTCGCGGATGGCTTCGGCCGAGCCTGGGGAAGGCGGGGAGTCAACCTGGCCAATCCAAAAGAGGAAGTAAGTATCAGGCGAAACCACTACTTGCGTTGCATGCGGCGAATCAAACTATATCACAGCAATTTGGCGGCTTCGAACGGGCAGAAACCAACGGCCGCTTATAAACATCGCATTATCATAAACATGCAGTGACACAAGTTGGAACTTGCGCCGAGCCAAACTGCTTGAGAGCCGGTATAAACTAATGTATATTGAGATCACATTGAGGTGAGGGCTGTATCCCCTGCAGCCATGTATCTTCCAAGAAATGAACTAGTTTGCGTCAAGTCCCGCTATTTTAATAGGTGGGCGAGGAGCCTTAGATTCGCATGCGGAGTGATGAAGAGGGTTCTGGCGTCGCACAATTGAAACAAGAGCAGCTGTCTCTTGTGCACAGAGTTCAGCGCCAAGCCGAGTTGCGTCCTGAGGCTCTGGCAATCTCTGCTGGACGCGAGGCTATTACTTACCTGGAACTCGAAAATCGCTCGAACCAGATGGCGAACTATCTTAGTTCCTCAGGAGTCGCGGCAGGGAATGTTGTCGGTCTATGCATAAATCGCTCGCCTAGCTTTCCGGTTTGTGCTCTGGCTATTCTGAAAACCGGAGCAGCATATTTGCCACTGGAGCCGAAATCTCCTTCACGCCGTTTGCAGACGATGTTGGAGTCTGCACGGGTGCGATTCGTGTTGACGGATTCAGGAACAACGCCTTCGGTGCCCTCGGGTGATTGGAAAAGCATCGACTTGGACGCGTCCGCGGCAGCGATCAGTCATTGCCCGAACAAGTTTCCCCCGGTTCCGATCAACGCAGGACAGCTTGCGTATGTCATCTTCACTTCAGGATCAACTGGAGTGCCGAAGCCTGTCGCCGTTGGGCATGACAGCCTGCTCAACTTGGTCGAATGGCATAATTGCGCTTTCAACGTGACCGCGGCAGATCGGGCGAGTCAATTGGCCTCGATCGGATTCGATGCGGCAGTTTGGGAACTCTGGCCTTATTTTGCTGCTGGAGCGAGCGTACATTTCGTCGATGATGAGACGCGAATCGACCCAACAAGCCTCCGCGACTTCTTGCTGAAGGAAAAAATCACATTCACTTTCGCGCCTACACCTCTAGCCGAGCATATGTTAAAGCTGTCTTGGCCGGAAGATGCAGGATTGCGCTTTTTGTTGACCGGCGCGGACACCCTGCACTTCTACCCTTCCACAAATCTACCGTTCACTCTCGTGAATAATTACGGTCCAACGGAGTGCACCGTGGTTGCTACTTCTGGAATCGTTCCGGCAAAGAGCGGAGCCGACAAGCTGCCACCGATTGGTCGTCCGATTCATAATGTGGACGTGTACGTTCTCGACCGAAGCATGCAAAAAGTCAGTACGGGAATGAGAGGGGAGATCTACATTGGGGGCCGCGGGCTCGCGCTGGGCTACTTGAACGATCCCGTGTTAACAGCGGATCGTTTCGTCAGCGATCCTTTTAGTGCTGATCGAAATGCGAGGCTTTATCGGACTGGAGATATTGGGGCTTACCTACCGGACGGACAAATTGCATTTCACGGGCGCACCGACGAGCAAGTCAAAATCAACGGCTTCCGCGTCGAACTGAATGAAGTTGCGAGCGTTCTCGGTCGCCATCCTGCGGTGCGCGAGACTGTAATTTCGGCCCGTGAGAATGAGGCTGGCGAGAAACAATTAGTCGCCTACATTGTCCCGTCGTCTACGCTGCCCAACGTCACTGAACTTCGCGATTTTCTCTCCGCGGAAGTGCCGGAGTATATGCTTCCGGCGATGTTTGTCCGAATGGAATCGTTGCCGGTGGCAGCAAGTGGAAAGCTTGACCGCCAGGCATTGCCAGTGCCGAATGAACAGAACATTCTGCGAGACGAGGTTTTTCAACAGCCGAATTCTGCTACCGAAGAGCGCGTGGGGACGATTGTGGTCTCTCTGTTGGGCGTCGAGCGCGTCGGAGTCAATGACAACTTCTTCTATCTTGGCGGCAATTCCCTGTTCGGTACGCAACTGATCGCGCGCCTCCGAGATGCATTTCAAGTGGAAGTACCGCTGCTGAAGCTTTTCGATCACCCCACGGTTGCCGAACTCTCGCTTGAAATCGAGCGTATGATGTTCGCGAGAATCGAAAACATGAGTGAGGAAGAAGCCCAACGCTTGCTCGCCATGAATACGGCGCAATCCACTCTATGACTTCTCTGAGCGGGGCGATTTCCAGAAGCTCGGGATCGAGTGCTCTGAGCCTCTACCATCTCCTCGACCCAGAAGTCCTCGCGAACCCCTATCCGCTATTTCAACGACTACGAACTGAAGATCCAGTGCACTGGGACGTATTCCTTCATACCTGGGTGGTCACCCGTTACGTCGACGTGCTCGAAGTTCTTCATAAATTCTCGGCCAACCGCACGCACACACCCGCGAAATTGAGCGCCATGGGGCTCGGTGACATGAGTCCGCTCGCCCAACTGATGGTGAAGATGATGCTGTTCATGGATCCTCCGGAGCATAGCCGGCTGCGCGGCCTGGCGTCGTCGGCCTTTAGTCCGGCACGCGTTGCGGTGCTGCGCACGCATATTCGCGAGATCGTCAAGCGACTGCTCGACGAAGTGCAAGATAAGGGAGAAATGGACGTTATTCACGATCTCGGCGATCCCCTTCCCGCCATCGTGACCACCGAAATGCTTGGCGTACCAACCAGCGATCGACATCAACTCAAGGCATGGTCCACCGATTTCGCTGAGATGTTGGGGAACTTTCAACATAATCCCGAGCATGCCCCTCGTATGCTGCGCGCCGTCCAAGAAATGACCTCGTACTTTCACGATCAGGTGCGACTCCAAAAAGATCATCCGGGCGAAGGCCTTGTGCATTCACTTATGGCGGCAGAAGTTGATGGCGATCGATTGACCGAAGAAGAAGTTGTGGCGACGTGCATCGTCACGATGGTCGGGGGATTGGAGACCACTACGAATCTCATCGGTAACGGCGTGTTGACGCTATTGCGCAATCCCGTAGAGATGGAGCGATTGCGCAATGACTTCTCACTAATTCCGTCAGCAGTCGAAGAAATGCTGCGCTATGAGAGTCCCAGCCAGCATACGGGAAGGATTGCTTCAGATGACGTCGAGATGGGAGGGAAGTTAATTCGCAGAGGACAGGCCGTGATGGCAGTCATGGCGGCCGCTAATCGCGATCCGGAACGCTTCCCTGACCCGGATCGATTTGACATTTCCCGTAGCGACAATCGGCATCTGGCCTTTGGATGGGCGGCACACTTCTGTTTCGGCGCTGCACTGGCGCGGGTTGAAGGACAGGAAGTCTTTGAGGCCATCATGCGGCGCTTGCAAGATCTCGAATTGACGCCGGGCCGACTCACGTGGCGAAATAACCTGGGCCTGCGAGGCATGACTGCGCTGCCGATCAAGTTCCGGGCATCTCAAGCGATCGCATAGAAATTCCACACTTCAGCCTGAATGGATAACGGACCTCACTTCTCCGAGGCGAAGCGTAAACTGCTGGAGCAAATGCGGCAGGCAGGCGCAGGCCGCTCGCTTTCTGATTCAGATCTCAACGCTCAAGCGCGAGAGAATCCTCTTCGTCTGTCGCTGGCCCAGGAGCAGGTTTGGAGACTAGACCAAACCGCCGGTAACGTTTCGCCTCTTCATAACGAGTCGATCACGATTCACAGGCGCGGCCCGTGCGATCCGGAGACAGTGCAGCGCTGTCTGGAAGAAATCGTCCGCCGGCACGAAATTTGGCGCACGACGTACCAGGAAGTTGCTGGAGCACCAACTCAGATTGTTCACTCGACTATCAAGTTCAAGCTGGATTTTTCCGATCTTCGCTCGCTTCCTGAGTCTAGACGAGAAACCACAGCGATCGAACTGGCCACTCAGGACGCAAAGCATCGCTTCAATCTCGACGAAGGTCCTTTATTCCGGGCGCGGCTGACTACTCTAAAAGACGACGAGCACAAACTCTTTCTGACCGCGCATCAGAGCATTGTCGACGGCATCACCGTGTTCGATATCTTCCCGCAAGAGCTGACGACTCTATACGAGAGCTACGCCGTCGGTGGTGTTTCTCAAATGCCGGAACTGCCGGCCCAGTTTGGAGACTTCTCGTCCGGGCAGAGCCAAAAGTTATCTGGGCGTGCCCGCGATGAACAGTTGGCTTATTGGCAGAAACAACTTGCTGGTCCGTTGCCCATATTGCAATGGCCGAATGACGGCAAACGGCCACACCGGCAAACCTATCGCGGGGCAATACATGCCTTCGAGTTTCCCCGAGAATTAGCCCAGTCACTTAAGGAAGTTGCGCGGCGGCAAGGCGCGACCTTGTTCATGGTTATGCTCGGTGCGTTTTTCAGACTGCTGCATCGCTATAGCGGGCAAGATGACATCGTGGTCGGAACTCTTTCACCGTGTGGGCGGAAGCAAATCGCTTTCCAGCGATGCATGGGATATTTCCTAAACCCGGTCGCTTTGCGAGCGAACATAGGCGGAAATCTGCCCTTGCAAGCGCTGTTGAGGCAGATGCGCGAGATGACCCTGGGTGCGATTTCGAACGACGATGTAACGTTGGACATGATCGCAGAACACATGGGGATCCAGGTCGATCCTTCCCGTCATCCGTTTTTCACCGTGGCGCTCTCGCTGGCACCAGAGGTAGCGCCCCTACCTCCTGGCTGGAGCATGACGTATATGGATGTCGAGAGCGGCGGCGCGCGCTGGGATCTCTACATTGAGTTCAGCGATCGGATTGAGACTCTGTTGGGGCGGGCACAGTACAATCCCGATCTTTTCACGGAAAGGACAATTGCTCAAACGATCGAGGATTACCGGCAACTACTGGAAGGGGTCGCTGCCGAGCGAGACCCCTGATACGGTCGGAATCGACGAAGGTTCAACCGCGACCGATCATTCAGCGCTACTTCTATTAATCACCTATATCCAGGCACCATTCCCCGTCCAAGCGGGTGAAAAGCGTATCAGCTTCCAGGAGATTCAACAGTTCCGGATGGGCGGAACGTGCCATCGTCCAGCCGCCGCGGCAGGTGAAGAAGCAATGCTTATCTGAGAAATCAGCCATGCGGCGCATCTCGATCAACCCATGAACGCCCGCTACTCCCTGTTGCCAGGCATCGTAGAACAAGTGATCGAGAATATCCTTCGTCATATTGGGATCTCCGCCGACTTGAACGACTTCGCCGACAGCGTCGGGCTTTGCGTAATAGATATACCAACCAGCAATCTTTCCATCATCGTCGCGAAGCAACACCTTTCGTAGAGCACCGCGAGCTGTCCTGTGCGCCATGAATTCGAGAAGCCATTGAAGCGACGGTAGATCATATTCTGTCCAAAGCGAATATCCCTTCCTGAATTCGACCATGCATTGCATTAAAGTCTCGGCATCTAATTCGCTTGCCTGTAGGAAAGACTGTTTGAGCCGGAAGACTTGTCGCGAAACGCGGGAAGCAATAGTGTCTGCAAGCCAGCAGGCTGGCTTAGAGGCCAGCTTCAAACCCGAAGACAGCCGGGGGCCAGCGGAAAGAGATAATCCGTAGACACCATAGTGTGCTGGCCGCAAGACTCGCCGCCAGTGCATGTTCAAGGTGGGAACAACACGAAAACCATTTTGCGAGAGTATCCGTCGTGCGATTTCGTTAGCGGAATCAACGATCGCCAAATCCGCATTCTGCGCAAAAACAGCCTCTACCAATTGTTGTGCAACACGACCGGTGCGAAAATCCGGATGAACGACAAGATTCCCACCCAACATCAAGCGAATGGATCTTCCGCATGCCGACATCCGGCGGAAGATGGCGCCGAAAAAACCACGCACCCGTCCGTCTTCCGCTTCGAAGACCTGAGCACGAATTGCGTCGTCCCGAAAAGGACTTTCAAAGCACAATTCTCGAAAAACGGATTGCAATCTGGAGGGAGCAGTCCCCTGTTGCCGACGCAAGTAGACCCAGTAAAGGTCTATTACTGCGGGGATGTCCGCTTCTGTCAATGGACGTATAGCCATGGCACCGTGCCGCTACGTGAGCAGTACTCCTAAATGGTTTTTGTTTCGCTGTGCACTGCATGCTGCGCGGAAGAAATACAGCAGCCCTTACCCGCAAAGCGGTATCACTCGCCCGGGTCGAGGCACCACTCACCATCGAGCCGTGAGAGAAATGCATCGCCACGTTCGAGCATCTGCATGACCTCGGGATTGGGCGAATAAGCAAAGGTCCAGCCACCGCGACAGGTGAAGAAACATCCCTTGTCCGAAAAGTCCGGAATGCGCCGGCTATCGACCACTCCGTGAAGTCCGATCACGCCTTGTTGCTGAGCGTCCCAGAACAGATGATCGAGGATGTCCTTCGTGGTATTAGGATATCCGCCGATCTGAACTACCTCCCCAATAGCACCCCGTTTCGCATAGTAAATATACCAACCGACAACCTTCTGGCTTCTGTCCCGCAGTACATTTTTGCGCAGGGTTCCACGGAAAGTCTGGCGTTTCATCCAGTTCATCAACCAGCTGAGAGACTCAGGGCTGTATTCCGGGCATATGGAATAACCTTTGCGGAATTGAATCATGCAGCTGAGAAGCGTTTCAAGATCGAGTTCCGAGCCTTGCAATCGAGGCTCGCGTTGGCGGAATGGGTTTGCTTGAATTCTTGAAGCAGCCGCATCAGCAGCACGGCAGAACGGTTGCGCAGCTTGCGCGATCTTGCCCAAAAACGAAGAGTTGGCGGATACGGCCACTCCATAGACCCCATATTGGATCGGCCTGAGAGGGCGCCTCCAGTGGATATTCAAGGCCGGAATGACCTCGTAACCCATGCGTTGCAAGATCTGCTTGGAGATGTTGTTCGCCGAATCCACCATGCCTAGATCGTACTTGTTTGATCGGAATGTGTTGACGATGCGTGGAGCAACAAGGCCAGAGCGGTAGTCTGGGTGAACGACCAGATTTCCGCCAAACATCACGCGAATGGACCTACCACAAACGGACATCTGACGGACACTACCACCGAGAAAACCCACAATACCGCGATTCGGTACATCGTAGACCAGCGAAGCAAAATCATCGCTGGTGAATGGGCTCTCAAAATAGAGTTCATGAAATAGCGAAACCAGTGCAGCGGGTGGAAGACCTTTTCGCAGACGCATGAAATTCCAGTACAAACCTGCGATTTGTGGAATATCCCCTTCCGCCAATGCACGTACTGCCATCTCGCCCCGTCTCCCACCCCGAAACTGTAACGCTAAATTCTTGCGCCTATCCAAAACGTGCTACTGCCTTGTCACCCGCAAACACTGATAACTTTAGGATGTATATCCCGAAGAGATTGATCCACAACGCCTGTGTGGGGGTTAAGGCGAGGATAATCCTAGCTTGGAGCCTCGAATCTTGCCAGCCAAATCTTACACTCCGAAATCCAGGCACCATTCGCCGTCGAGGCGTGTCACGAAACTATCACCACGCTCAAGGGCATCCAGTATCTGAGTGTTTCGCGAGAACACCACGTTCCAACCTCCACGGCAGGTGAAGACGCAACCCTTATCCGAAAAGTCGGTTAACCGCTCACGATCAACGATGCCGTGCAGCCCGATCAATCCCTGCACAAACGCATCATAAAATAGATGATCGAGAACATCCTTGGTCGATCTCTTCGAGCTGCCGACCTGGACGACTTCGCCCACAGCGCCAGACTTAACGTAGTAAATGTACCAGCCCACAATCTGATCTTTATCGTCGCGCAAAACTATTTTTCGCAATTGCCCGCGCACCGTGTCTCGGCTCATGAAAGTCATAAGCCAACGGAGAGCCCGAATGTCATACTCTGCCCAAATCGAATAACCATCGCGAAAATCAACCAGGCATTGCTGGAGCGTTTCAATATCAAGTTCCGATCCATGCAAGCGAGACCTGCTTGGATAGAATGGGCTCGCCGATAACTTTGTGGCAACCAGATCGGAAACAACACAGAATGGCTTCGCGATGAATCTAAGGCCGTTGATTGGCGCAGAACTCAAGGCACGAGAGAGGGCGTAGGATGCATATTGAGCCGGACGTAGAGCGCGAATCCAGTGCAGGTTGAGAGCCGGAATAGTACGAAATCCTAGCCTTTCCAGCAGCGTTCGGGAAATGTCATTGGCGGAATCTGTCTGCCACAGTTCATATTTCCCTCCCAGGTAACTTCCGAGCAAACGCTGGGCAGCGAGAGTTGCTCGTGCGCCGGGGTCCACGATGAAGTTTCCTCCGTACCCGACTCGGAACGGCCGTCCGCATAACGACATCTTTCGCGCAATGATGCCCAGGAAACCAACAACCTCGCCGTTCTTGCCTTCGTATACAAGTGAAGGATAGGCGCTGTCGACCCACGGATTCTCGAAATAAAGCTGATGAAAGAGGGGGTGAAGTTCTGCTGGAGGCGTCCCCCCCCTGCGCCGCATGAACCGCCAATACAAGTCCACAACGCGTGGTATGTCGGCTTCAGCGAATGGTCTGACAGACATGGATTTTCGTTATTCTGTGGAAGGTCGTTAGAAGATGCTACGCTCGGAAGCAGATGCCCCAACTCACGGCCGTAGCGTTTCAAAAACTCGCTATGCCGGCGAACTTCCTTGCAAACCGCGCTTTGCGAATCCGAGCTTTCCCCTCGCTACCACTACACCGTCCACAGTGGCCACCGCTTCTATTAGAGCAAATCCTTCAATAAATTTTAATACCTGAATGTTCATCTCTAACCGATTTCCAGGTACTACCGGTACCAGAAAGCGCATTTCATTGATTGCTCCCAGCACGAGGAACTCGCCCGGTTCCATTCCTGTTCCAGTAGTCTTCGAAAATAAGATAGAAGCGGACTGGCCAATCGCTTCGACGATGAGAGTTCCGGGCATGACCGCATGTTCCGGGAAGTGGCCCAGGAATTGGAGTTCGTTTCCAGTGACATTCTTGACCGTCTGAATGCTTTTTCCAGGCTCAATTCCCACAACGGTATCGACCATGAGCATTGGAAATCGCTGTTTCAGAGCACCGCGCACTTCCTCAAACGTCATCACTGGACTCGTCATATTGGAAAGATCCTTGGTTGACTCAGCGCGCTCTAAGAATCATGGCGGTGGAACGCGGAAGGAATCGCATTCCTGGAGGAACGGCACTGGCATCAGAGACCATACGGCTCACGCGGAGACCCGCGTCTTCTGCCATCCGCAATGGCTCGCTTTCGTAGTTGTACTCAAAAACGTGATCGCGCTGGGGCGATTCAAGGGCGGTGCTGAAATAGACGACACCGTTGGGTGCGATCTGCTTCGAAATGGTTCGGAACAGCGGCTTCGGGTCCATCAAGTGCTCTGCCAGCATAGCAGAGATGAGTCCCTGGCATTTCGATTGATCCACTCCATTACCGCTAATCGCGTCTTTAACCGTGAAACGCACGCGGTCGTTGTGACCTGACGCTGCGAGCAAACGATTCGCAACAGCGATAGCGGGAGGACTGATATCGGAGCCTTCGACCTGGAGATCGGGTCTGTCCTCGGCGACAAGCAGACTGAGAACACCGTGCCCGCACGCCAACTCGAAAACGGTCGAATCCTTCGGCAACCGCCGAATAAAGTCATCGCGCAACATCGCGATATGGCCGACCACGGATGGCCAGAACGGATAGATGAGGATGGCCGCCCACATGTAGGGCACCATGTAGCTTTCATCTTCGTAGACGCCGGAGAGAATTTCGGGCATGCTCTCAGGCGTGTAGCGACCCGCACGCTCGTAGATCTGCTTCGCCTTGGCAACACCCACGCAATACTCGGCATAGCCGTGCGCCGCTACGTCAAAGACTTCACTGCCGTAGGCGCCTTCCGCCCATCGGGCCAGTGGATTCAGCAACCACATGCAGAGTTCCCGGTTAGCAGCAACCGTCGCGCGAGCGGATTTCGCAAAGATCTTTGCTTTCCGGTCCAGCGCTTCAAGAAATTGTTCCCCTTGCTCCATCTTGCCCCCAAAACGAATCATTCCTGAGATTGCACATGACGAACCATGCGCACCAGCGGGCGAATTAATTCGGTGCCGTCCCATGGTGAACTGAAAACATGCATCCTGCCCAATTTCACAATTCGATCGACACCATTCCTGCCGGCAGCTCTGGTCAGGATCTCTTCCCTTTCCGGATCTGAGATTCCCAATCCAAGGGTCTGCAGAGTTCCATCGAATTTTGAAATTGCTTCGAGAAGATCATCGACGACTAGAACGGTTAGCGTTCTACCCTGCGTGGGGTTCGACATGGTTGCGCCCTTGCCAAGAAGAATTGTCCAGTCCGGTGCTTGAGGAAACACTGCGGATGTTCCGTTGTTTGTCAGAAGCCAGGACGCACGCACCAGAGAAATTGCTGACGTCAACGACGGCGCAATTTCTTGCCGCGGGTGTGCGACGTTCTCTTCCTCGAATGCTTTTCTGAGGTCGTCAACGAAATCAGCAGGATCGCAGGTATCAGAGCGCTCCAGGAAAAGAGTTTGCGGCGACGAACAGGCCTGCTGATCGAACTGCCACACATCACGCGCAATTCGTCGACACCAGGTCGTGCGCTCTTCTGCGTTGCCCCATGTTGTTGCGTCCATGGCGGCGGCAGAAACTCGCGGCCCAAAAACCAACAAGCGTGACCAGTGGGGAAATGTTAATTTGCGAATCTGCGATACCGCGTCTGCACCGCCCCAGATCATTGCTCCGTCTACTGACTGAGCCATGGCTTCTTGCAGGTCCATGCGGGAATAATCGAAGCTCGCTGCGAAAAAGCGCCGAGTCACAATGCCCGAGCGGTCTGCTTCCTGTAGCTTCTCCATAATGCGGCGATTCACATCTACCAGGCTGCTCGGGACACGCACCAGACAGCAGTTTCCCGCCAGCAGCGCGCAGGTCAAAGATAGTGCTGGTTGGATCTCGATATTCGCCGCCGGCCAATGCCCGATCAGTCCTAGCGGAAACGCCCGCAACCGCGCGCGTCCATCCTCCCACCAGCCTCCGCTCAGGGCGTTCGGTCCCAACTCGCGCTGGAGAATTGGCTCGAGAGTACCACGCCGTAGCCACAATCGGAGGAAAGCCAGCCCCGGGATTTCCTGAAATTCGCGATCGCCGAGAGCATCTGACCAGTTCTCGAAGATCTCCAAAACAGTTTGGGGAACAATTTCCTCGTCACGGACCACGTCACGAAGCCGAGTTGCTGCCGCTGTGATCTCTCGAGTCGAATCAACCACCTGAACAACTTCGGTGGTAATCATGCGACACCCACTATCTCAGGCTGCCTTTGCCTCTTGCTTTCCAGATTGCCGCATCCGCGCACTTCAGCTTTCGGTACTCTTCCCGCAAAACGAAAACTCGGCCCTTTTCGCCCGCAGGAGCATCGGTCATAGCTGCTGACTTCAGCCGTGTCCTCCGTCAGCAACAGAAAACCGGGGAAACTTGTGGGAAGCACGCTGCAAACCTGTATGAGGCCCTTGCCGCCCATTGCTACGGGGGCAAGCGTCAATGGATCGCGAACAATAATGTCGGCGAACGTGGGCACATGTTTGTTGCCGTATTCGCAATCGGGATAGATAACTCCAACATTCTCAACCATGCCGTAGTAGTCGATGATATTGCTTCTTGGACAGCCGAAAACGGCAGCGACGTCGCGACTGAAGGCCTCACGAGTAACGGCCTGTTCTTCGAGGCGTTTCCATCCTCCGCTATGCAGAACGCGCGCATTCGGGAGATCAAGTTTGATTCCTGCACTCTTCAATGACTGAACAAACTGCATCCAGATCACATATGTAAAACCGTAAACAAGAACCTCGTTATCTTTCCACTCTGCCGCGCACGAGAGAATGCGGTCAAGATCGAGCCGAGGCTCACCGCCAGGCGTCGGCTGCAGGCAGCAAACAATCTCGGTAGCGAAGGAACGTAGCGCCTGAATCGCAGCTCCGCGCGCTCCGATCTGGGCTTGTGTGGCAAGATTTTCGGGAGTATCGACCACAAGATAAGGACGCCGCGCAGATCCAATAAAATCGCGAGCGATTGTGAGCACACCTTTGCCCATTCTCCGCGACGTCGCGGCATCAAGCACGATGCGACTCGGCACCTGCCCTGTCGTCGCGCTTGACGTCAGCGTTCGCTTCACGTCCTCGCTGCTAATCAGAGACAACGGTGGGTTCGCTTTAAAAACACCCACGGGAAGATACGGCAGATCGGCAATTATTTGGGCCGTGCGGAAATCTGCCGGCCAGTGCTTGACATAGTTCGCATACGACGCATTTTTCTCGCATGCGAAGGCGATTTCGGCCTTGAACAGCGAAAGAAGGCCCCGCTGGCGGCGTTCAGAATCCATCCCATAGGGTGGTTCAGAAAGCAGGCAGTCAATTCCCTGTTCGATTTCCGCGGTTAAACTCATGCCAGTTCTTGCAATTGTGACCGGGCGATCTTGCCATTGCCGGTCCGGGGTAACTCGGAAACCAACTTCACCAATGAGCACGTCCACTGCGCTGGAAGCGCTTGCCGCACTCGATCCGTCACGGATGACGTTCTGTTATTGTGCGCGGATGTCTCATCGGCCACAACAAAGATCGCGAGAGCTTCTCCGGCTTCAGGATGAGGAATACCGGTCGCCGCGCATTCACTGACGCCCGCAACCGCGGCCACTCTGGCTTCGACGTCTGCAAGTCCCACGCGATAGCCGCGAATCTTGACGAAGTCGCTTGTACGCCCTTGAATCCAGAGGTATCCATCTTTGTCGAGAAGGCCCACGTCGCCCGTGTGTAACCAGCCATTGGAAAATTTCTCTTGCGATGCCTCCGGATCGCCGAAATACCCTTCACAGATGGAGGGTCCAGCAACGAGAATGTGGCCAACATTTCCTTGCGGGACGTCTTGTTCCTCGTCATCAACGATGCGGAGCCTCAAATTGTCCAATGCAACCCCAGCGCTTCCGATCTTGTCGCCGATGCGATCGGGAGGAAGGCAGGAGATTCGCGCCGTAGCTTCGGTCTGTCCATACATGACAAAGAAGTCGGCACTGGGTACGATAGTTCGCATTTCTTCGACGTTTTGAGGCGCAAGCCCTCCGCCCGCCTGAAGAAAGCGCCGCAAAGTTGGAAACGTCATCGCTCGCAAACTCGACCGCCTCAACAGGATGTTGTAAACCGTCGGAACGCCTGCAAATGTTGTACATCCGTAGCCGTTAATCGCGTGCAGGACTTTATCCGGAAACATGAACCTTGCGTCGAAAACGACCGAACCGCCTCG
Organism: Candidatus Eiseniibacteriota bacterium; assembly: GCA_035500795.1. GTDB lineage: Bacteria > Acidobacteriota > Terriglobia > Terriglobales > Acidobacteriaceae > Sulfotelmatobacter. Next base: position 27,946 of record DATJWZ010000607.1, read on the forward strand.
ATAAAGGTGCGTGTGCAACACACTGGCGCCAAAGCAATAGCTGATTGGCATGATCAGCATGGCTTTCTCATCGACGCCGAGGCGCTGGCTTCGGATGATAGCTTCAGTGTTTGCGATCAGATTGCCGTGACTTACCTCCACGAATCGAGGAGTTCCGGTTGATCCAGAAGTCGGCATCAAAGCGGCTAAGTCGCCCTTGCGGGCGGAATAAGGTTGCACCGAGGTTGGATCCAGAGGTGAGCATCCACCTTCAAGAATCGGAACTCCAGCTTGCATTGCCCAGTCTTGGCGCATGGACTTGGCGCTCCACACGGCTTTAGCGCCCACTTTCGCATTGACTGAATTACCGGATGCAGCATGCGTGCGCTCATCAAGCAGGACTGGAACAATGCCGGCGTACATTGCGCCGAGATATGCCAGTGCCGTCGCAGAATTAATTCCACACCTTAGCAACACGCGGTCTCCGGGACGCAATCCCGCAGCTAGAAACCACATTGCAAAACCAGCAATTTGTGTGCGAACTTCCGCGGCGCCAAGGGTACTCCCAGAGGCCGCTTCCACTAGCGAAGAGTTTCCGCTAAATCGTGCGACCAGCTGTGCTGCAAAGTTATGGCTAGGAGGGTTGCGCATTTTGCAATCTGCCGAGTTTCGATTCCACAATTCTGCAGATTTCCTTCACATTTTCCATTTCCATAAGATCATCGACGTCAAATGTGAGTCCGAATTCTTTCTCCAGACTGCTTGCGAGCGTCACGTGGCCCATCGAATCCCAGGCAGCGATGTTGTCCGGCGTTGTATCCATCTTTACGGTCGCCGGATCAACATCGAACGCGGAATTGAACGCTATCTGCACTTTGCTCAGGACTTCACTCATAACGCACTTTGCCTCTTTCTAGAAACTGGCCCTTCGAAGACTGTCTTTCTGTTGGCTGAAAAGATAATCCTTTAGGGTCTATTGATGCTCGTTTGGTTTGCCGCACACTCCAGATAATGGAGAGGAAACACTCAGGGGGAAGTTACGTCTTAAAAGCTTCAGATACGGCCGCCACCAGAAGGGAGTTGAAAATGATTATAAGCCAACCGCCATGAGCAGAAAAGCTCCGAATCCGCTTTCAGTCACCCATTGATGGACTTGGCGTTACGCCACCCTGCTTGTAACCTCTTGATTTTGCGATGGTAAACTAACCCGCTCTTCCAAGAGGAGGCGACGAAGTGTGCGCAGATCATTCAGAAGACGACCGCTGACCTTGAGATGTTGCTCCAGTTTCTCCAGCTTATAAAGCACCATACGGAGGGCGTCCAGATTTCGCCCTTCGGTTTGTGTCACATCATTCTCGGCTGTGAGCTTTGCCTCTTCAACAGCTTCACGCAGTAATGTGAGAAACTCCTGCGCGCTCTCAATGGTGTCAAATGCGGTCGGCGAGGGCATAGCTGCTCCTACCAGGGAGATAAACGGTGTACATCTTAACCAAGCACAATAACCCTAATTCCCCGAAATAAAAAGGAGCATTTTAGATACCACCGGTGCTCCTCTAAACCATTGATAATAAATACATTTACGCGGACTCATAAGAGCCGCGGATGCCTAAAATGCACAAATCTACACGATCGTACACTGTCCGTAAGAAACTTCCTTCGTCGTCGTTTGATTCACCCTATATGCACCTCTGCGCCCGCAGCACTAAAAGCCGTGCACTTCTGAAACAAAACTTTGCATCGGTTTGCGTGTTAGATTCCGAAAGATTCCACTACATACTCCCCTTGGGAGAAGCGCCCATGTTGATCCGCTCCAACACAACATTCACGAAGGCAGCTGCGGGATTCGCGCCGATTGTCCTTTTGCTGTTGTTGACAAGCTGCGCAGGAAATTCGACAAAGAGTTCCATTTCGAGTCCGCCGCCGCCGGGACCTCCCGCTCAAAGCTCTGAGCTCTTTGCTCAACATATCCAAGGCCTTAGCACTCCTTGGCCCACGATTGGCTTCAAGGAGGCGCGCATCTGGTCCAACGTGAGTGATGCGCGATGGGCGCAGATCAACCCCGCGCAAGGACAATACGATTTCACAGTTTTGGACGGCTTTCTCTCGGAGTTCTATCAACACAGCATGACTGATGTTCTTTATACCATCGGCCAGCTTCCACCATGGGCATCGTCCAAGCCGAACGACACGACCTGCGACTTCTCGACCGATACCAACGCCACGTTTGGCGGATGCGATCTGCCCGCAGACATCGATGCGAACGGTAACGGAAGCGATGCGACGTACATCAACTTTGTCACCGCCCTTGCCCAACACGTGAACGATCCGACATATTTGCAAACGCACGCGCCTATCAAATATTGGGAACCCTGGAACGAGTGGTATCGGAATCCCACTGTTTATCCTGGTGATAAGTTTTGGAACAACTTCGACCACGTCTCCATTTACGCGACATATGCTCAGATGGTGCGTATGACCGCGGACTTAAGGTGTGTTGTTGTTGGAACGGGGTGTGTGGCTGGCGTCAGCTATCCAGTGAAGGGGATCGATCCCACCTCCAAGATTGTTTCTCCCTCTGACGGCGCAGACATAAATGAGAGCCTCTCGGTGTTCCAGAACTTCCTCTATTGCAATGCGTCGCCCATACCAGGAAGCAATTGCAACGCTAGCAACGCAGGCTCTCCACTGGTCGATGTCCTCAATTCGCACTGGTATGAGCCCCCCGGCTTGGGAATGCTGCCCGAAAGCGTGATCGCTCAAGTGTCAGCGTACTATCAGGCGCTCAGCGCAACCGACCAAGGCAAACCAATTTGGTCTGGTGAGGGAAGCTGGGGTGACGATTCGAAGATCACGGATCCTGATCAGCAAATGGCTTGGGTCGCTCGATATTATCTTTCCGGCTGGACTGCGGGGTTGAAGCGGATGTATTGGTACGGTTATGACAGCCCGCACTATGGCACCCTTTGGACCAGCGGTACCGGACTAAATCAGGCGGGCCAGGCCTACGGAACTGTCAGCAAATGGCTTTATCAAGCAAAACCTGCCAGTGGTAGCGCCTCGGTTTGCTCCCCGAACAGCACGCTCTGGACCTGCAACATAATTCTTGGTAACGGAAGCTCTGCTGAAATCATTTGGGACACGAGCTCAAGCCCTACTGGCCCGCAGAGCGTATCCTCAAACTTCGGCAATATGCAAGATCTCACGGGAACCAACACCGCAATATCCGGAACTGTGCAAGTTGGCAACAAGCCAATCCTTCTCACGACCTCAGCCTCCACAGCTCCCTAAGCTTAACCCAACCCTTGAGAGATCAAGCCACGCATAGAGAGACCGCCTTTAAGGGCGGTTTCTCGTTTGCACATTGAGGATGAAGAGTTAGTCGTCGTCGCCGTCATCGACGAGTTCCTTGTTTTCGTCTATCGGTGGAGCGACGATCGCAGCAGGATGTCGAGAACTCGCAACTCCGGTGCCCGTGAGGCGGATTTCATGCGGGCCGCCCGGATCAGAATCGGTAATGTTGACTTGTGCCCAGGCTGATCCGACCGCGCTCGGAGCGAATTGAACCTGAATCGTACACGTGCCGTTCGGAGCAAGCGTCGTCACACAGTTGGTGCTGCTAACCGTGTAATCTGGCCCTACCTCATCTACCGCTGAGATCCAGTCATGCGCCATGTCATGGTTCGGGGCGCCCTCCATGTGGTACAGCGTGACCACTGCACCGTTCGAAAAAGTACCCTGCGTGGTGCCGGGATACGTTCCGAAGTAATTGTCGAAGCTACGATTTCCCTTAACAATAAACACAATATGCTTGATCGGATTCTGTACTCACGAGGAGGTAACTCCTCCCGCCAGAAAGAGCAGGGTACTCTTGCTTTCACTTCAACCTCTACGGCTTTGGATTTTTGAGAAGGATACCTGAGGTTGGCGACCGCACGACTCGTCGGAAGGACTAAAACCCAAGGCTGGAAGACTTGTTCCGTTGCAGAGATGAAATTAATTTCTAGGATTGCAGCCAAGATCAGCAGGTCACCTCCAGTTCCATTTTCGTGAACAACCGAGGGCTTCCGTCCTCCCAGTGAGTTGGAACTGAGAGCGAAGCGGCACCAATCGCCGCTCGGCCAGGTACACGTCCGCGGCGGTCATGATGGACTTTAGTGATCTTTGCCCGGCAGAAATCGGTCTGTATAGTCATTCGAACGTCCCAGGTCAGATCCCGGTAGGAAACACAATCGATCTTTCTGGTTAATAAGCCGCGTCATCCCGTCTATTCCATCTGGCCAATTGAGTAGAGGAGATCCCCCAAAAATGCGCAGATTTTTTGCGTTCGTCCTATTTCTCTTGGCTTCGTTCGTAATTACGTCCTCACGTAGTTTCGCAGCAGACAATCCGCCAAATTCAGCCAGTCATCCACTCACAGCTGCAAGTTGGAGCTTCGAATGTATGTACGGGCACGTTTGCGGCACGACGGGTCAGTGGATCAACACGACGTCGCAGCCCGGAACCGTCCGGCTATGGGATGCGGGAGTTGCTTGGAGCGTTCTGGAGACGAGTTCGGGTGCCTACGACTGGAGCAATCTGGATACTTGGCTTGATTTGATTGCACAACACCGCCCCACTGCCGCGATCTATACGCTAGGACACGTTCCGTGCTTCATCACAACTGGCAGGTGCTCTGGGCAGGCATGGGACAACTGGTCACCGGGTCCGCCTGCAGATCTAACTTCATCCGGCAGTCGCACATTCAATACTTTCGTCACCCAACTGGTGTACCACTGCTCGCCTGCTGGCCATTGCGTTAAGGATTACATCAAGTACTGGGAGATGTGGAACGAGGCAAATCTTTCGAATTATTGGACGGGCAATGTCAGCCAGCTTTACCAAATGCTGAAGCCAGTTATTGCAATCATACGCAACGCAGTTCCTGGAGCGGTCGTTTCAACTCCGCCAGTGTGCGGCGGCGATACTACCTGGATGGCCAGTTGGATTCAGCAGGAAAACGCGCATGGCCGACTCTCCGACTACTACGGCTTCCACGTGTATCTGAGAGATGGGACACCGGAAGACCGCATTAAAATGGTCGGACGGATGGTAACCACGAAGAATAACAATGGATGGACCACGACCCCTTGGATGAACACGGAGACGAACTTCGTGAATACCGACTACACGTGCTCCAGCCAATACACAGCGGCTGACTGCCAAGGCCAAATAGTCAGATGGCACGTGCTGCAGTATGCGTATCAAGGCGGGGCTGGTGGAGCGGTTCACATCGGCTGGTTCAATTGGCCGAGTATCACCAGCGGAATAGATTATGACACGTACTATTACACCATGATGCAGTGGCTAAAAGGGGCAACCTTCCGACAGTCTTGCGCGCAGAACGGGGATCGCTGGACTTGTTCCTTGAAGGAAGCCAATGGAGCTTCCGGACTCATCGTGTGGAACACATCTGGAAACTCAGAATACACTCCTGCCACTCAGTACACGAGTTACCGGGCGTTCAATGGCACATACGGTGGCAAGACGGTGAGCATCACACCCGGTCAGCGCACTACAGTCGGAGTAGTTCCAATCATGTTTCAGACCAAATGATCCTTCTCACCGTCTGAAACCTAGAATTGGCTGCCGTACTTCCCACGAAAGATACGTGTTTGCCAGGTATAGCAATTGCTGGCGGGTAGCTGGCAATTGCTAGTGCCTGTTTGACTCTTGTTGTAATACTCTCCCATGCCGTAGAACGTGAGATCGTCGCTTGGATCCACAACCGTCGCGGCGTACTGACCAAAGCGGTCCGTGTTTTCCTGATCTCCGGTACCTTGTACGATCAGAGTCGGCGCGTCAAATGTGGAGTGTCCCCAAGGAAGGACGATGAAGTTAATCGCGGGGTTCGGCTGAGTTTGGCAACTGGAACATTGCGGGCCCGAGGTCGTGTAGGTGAAACCCAAGTCTCCGTTCATGTCGGCGGCCATGCTTGGCATGAGCATCCAGAGGAGTCCGTTAGGATCCTGCAAATCAGGAACTCCTGTGGCACTGCCGCTGTTAGCCATAACCTGCGCCTTCCCATTCGCCACTTTCAGAGCGTAATATCGGATGCCGGTGCGCTGGTTGCTCGCGTCCTCCATCACGACGTGAGAAGCCGTCAGGAATTGTCCGGTTGGTCCTCTTGAACCAGATGGGAAATTATTGAACGTCAGCCGGTTCGACATGCGGTCACCCAGAGAATCCAAGCATGGAGTGACGTAGTTCCCGCAGTTCGGAGTTCCGTAGGCTCCGATAGCTGCCGGATTCGTACTTGGCTCGGGAACGCAGTAGGTATCCGCTTCCTGTTTGCTAGTGCTGGTGTTGTAGCATCCCGGTGTGTAGGGAAGAACTGAAAGCAGCTGTCCTGTGAATCCGTTTGCGTTCCAGGTGAAGAATGCAAGTTGGTTTGAGGTGCATGGCGTCGTCTGACTGGTGCACCATTTCGTGCCATTGCCACCCTGCTGGTAATTGCTCGGATTCACGATTGATAGGAAATAGGCCGGTTCACCGCTATTAGGAGGATTTGCACTATCGATGTCAGCCACGTCCAGCGAGTGAATCAGGCTGGGTCTTTGCGCCACGGGAACCGTGTACGCATAGCAAGTCATCGGATTGGTGGCATTACCCTTCACAATATTCGCGCGGTCCAACTGACACGCTTCGAAGCCTCCCTCAACGTAGTTGGACGTTGGATCCTGTAGGTCAAAGGTGATGTAGAAGCCCGACGTCCAAGTCCCGATACGCGGCCAATCGGGAAAATAGTAGTGGAACGCACTGGTCGTACAGTTATTTGAACTGGGCAGACACGGAATCACTGAACCCAACTTGTACTCGTATGCGTACCATTTCGTATTCGTGTTCGAAAGATCGGCTTGCGAACTCGCCGCGATGCACCACGCGTACTGGTGAATGCCTGAGCCGTCCACATAAGAGATCCTGCGGCTGATGACAAACGCATTGTCCAAACGATCGAAGAGTACTTGTACGTTTCCCGAAGGGTAGGTATTGCATTCGTGTTGCGTCGTCGCGGACCATAACCGCTCGACGGTCTGCGGTACTGCAGTCGTTCCGCCTGCCGATGTAAAAATCGGTTGACCCGTGACCTTGTCGAAGGCCTGCACATATTGCGCGTTCACCCACTCCAGCACTTGCGCGTTCTGCCCGCTCACGCTCGGTCCCACCGCGATGTTGGGATCGATATTGGCACCCTGATTGTCATAAAACTGATACTGCGTGCCAATATTCTGCTGCGCGTCGATGCCTTCAATTGAGATACCGTTCCAGGAGCCGGACGAGCACTGTACTGATTGGCAAATCGTGAATGGTCCTGTAGTCGTGAATTGGGCAACCTGGGGTGCGGCGAACGGTCCAGTCATAACTCCCTGCTGACAGTCACCTCCGGTGCAAGGTCTTGCGATTGCCGGGAACGCCAACAAAAGCAGGGTAGTCGCCAGAGCAAAGCTGCAGTGAGCAATTCTCATGATTTCTCGTCTCTTTCGCTGCCTGGAGGTTGGCAGTGCGGGGTTTCTTTCTACACGCAATCGCGCGACCAACTAGGCCATCGCTTTCACTATTAAATTCAGAGAGTTACATGCTTTTAAGCCACGCAAGCGCAATACGTTGCACAAATTATGTACTGGCCGTGGTTAAATCGCAAAATGAGCGGGCCAGGAAGCACCTTGCTTCCTTCGACGCTCCTTTTGACAGCCTGGGAATTAACCGGATTACGGCTGAACGACCTGGCTCAATGGAGTCGACTTGCTCTTAACGAAGTTCAGATCGCCGTCGAAGACGGCAGTAATTTTGGTCGTCCCGACCTTGAGCCCTGCATAGGTATAAGTCGCAACACCATTGACAATCGGCGCTTGTCCGATGGGCTCGAATACAACGATGTCGCCATCAGCCGGTGTGCCGCCGGTGGAAGTCACCGTCGCTGTAAAGGTCACAGCCTGCCCAAATGTCGATGGATTCTGCGATGAGGTCACTGTGGTTGTCGTCAAGGATGGGTGCGGATTTACGGCGAATACGGTGCCAGCCCCGACCGTGCCGCCGGTGTACGACGTGCCGTACAGAATTCCCGTACTGTCGAGAATGACTGGAGCGTCAATGCCACCGCCATCGGTACCGTTAAAGCGGAAGACAATCCGTGGAGTGTAGGTTTTGCCATTTGGCGAAATTTCGTAAACGGTACCCCCGCCGTAGACTCCGCCGAGCTGTGTTGTACCGAACATGTTCCCTGTCGAGTCGAACACTAGCCCAGCAGTCGGATTGGTTCCATACGTCTGGTTGAAGCTGCCCATAACTGCCTGCGTCCATCCATTTGAACCCTTGGTCAGGCGATAGACAACGCCGTCGTTATTCGCTCCACCAGCCTCCGTAGTTCCCCACAGGCGGCCGGCACTGTCAAATGCAAGGGTTCCCATCGGATTTGAACCCTGGGTCGCTGCTTTCGCCGGGTTGAAGGAGAAGAGGGTAGAGAAAATGTACCCGCCCTGACCATTCGATGTCAGTTTAAAAACATTATTGAAGCTCGTTCCGAAAATATTACCGGTGGAATCGATGATCAATCCGGAACCGTTACTACTGATGGAATAGAGCGGCGTTTCTATCCACCCGCCAGCAGTCTTGCTCATTTCGAAGATCGAACCATTTCCTCCCGCAGCACCTCCGGCATAGGTCGTACCGTAAAGATTTCCGGAGCCGTCCATGATCAAACCATTGATCGGATTGGCACCGTCTGGGCTATTCGCAAAGTTGTACAGTACCGTTTGCAACCAACCGCTTCCCGAGGGGCTCAGTTCGAAAATGAGGCCGTTTCCAAGCGTCCCGCCGTTGAATGCCGTTCCATACATATTTCCCGCGCTGTCGAAGGTCAGGTATGCGTAATAAGGATTTGCGCCATCCACGCAGGCGGCTCCGCCGGGACAGAAGCTATAAATGGTCGTTTCTTTCCACCCGCCCGAACCGTTGGGGACAAGCTGGAATACACTTCCCTGCCCATAGGCTCCGCCATCGTGCGTCGTTCCGTAAAGATTGCCATTGTGAAATGTCAGCCGAGAGGTCGGTGTCTGGCCGTCCGGAGTGCCCGTGAAACTGTAGAGCACGCTCTCGGTCTGCGCGACAGCCAAGCGAGCCCCCAGCAGCAATACCGCGGAAAACACGACCAAAAAGAGAGCCTTCAGTTTCATCGAGGGGTTATTGGAAATTTTCGAAAAGCGTTTCTGCATAAATTCCTTCACTGGTTTTGTCGAGCGGCGCAATGTTGAGGGAGGCAGATCAGGCAAAGGAACGCTTTTGTCGAAGCGTCCGAAGGTAATAGCTTTGCCCGTCTTAACATCAAAGGGGTTGCCCAAACACGAAGTGTGCGGGTGGTGGGACGTTTCACAACTGATGGATCGCAGCTCTTAAACCTTACATTTCAGAACCAAGCTATCCTGGTCCGGCAGCTCATTCGCAGGTTTGCACTTCCCGTGCCACCGTCGATACAAGAATCCGTTGGTCACGGGAGTAAGCCGATATTGGCGGATCATCTTAAACACATTCTCTAGCTCGTTCCAATCGCCATTGTCGTCAATTTCCCAACTGTGAAAGTAAAGATGTGCGATTCCTCCATTGCGTGAAACGTCTTCAAGCGCACAGACAAACTGCGCCACCCAGGGCACTGTCGACTTGAAGGTTGTCAGGTATTCGTACGCCCCAGCAAAATTGTACTCGAGGAGGCAGTGCCGAAGCTGGACGTAGGCCGGATATGTATTGGCATACGTGCTAATGTCCCACGAAAATGGATCAGGCGGGTAATCATTGAGGAAGTATCGACATGTGCGAGCTGCCAGGAATCCCGCTTGCTCCACGAGCCTCGCGACACATCGATTGAACTTTCCACCGGGATAGCAAAACGAGACGACCTCGTGGCCAACAGTATCTTCGGAGAACTTTCTGCCATCGACGATTTCCCGCAAACACTCCTGTTGTGGAAGCTTGTGAAGGCGCACGTGATGGAGCGTGTGACTACCCACTTCAAACTGACGGTCGATCTCCTGGATTTGCGCGGTGCTCATCACCTCGCGCTCGGCATTTGAGCCCGGGATGTAAAAGGTGGCCTGCAGGCCGTACTTATTCAGCAAATCGACGGTTCGGAGATCGCTGGGATGACCGTCGTCGATGCTGATCGTTACATACTTCTCGTGGGTATTCCGTGCGACAGGATGAGAATGTGGTTCAGTTTCAATCGTCATTGAATTGGGCCAGAGTCTGGTCTCTTGCTTTTCCTACCGCGCGGTTATCTTACTGCATCGCAAGTAGGGTTGGGCTTGCTCCTATTCTTACAGTGTGATTTGAGGGAATGGTCGAAGTACTCCCATACAAATCGCTCGCAGTGCGAAACTGCGGTTTTGCCGTGTACGACGTTGGAGTTCCGCAAGTATTTCCTCTGCACTCTACGTTGAAATCCCAGACAATCAGGGCGTCCTTACCATTCGCTTGGACTAGCGGGCACTCGACAATGGAGCCCTCATGGCTGCAGGCGTGAGGGAAGTGAGACCCGACCAGCCACTGCATCAAATGGTTGTAAGTTCCGTCTTCCTGACCGATCGAGCTGAACCAATACCAATCAATACTCTGCGCACCCAATCCATATTGAGCGATGAGCCATCGCGACATGAAAGCGCCGCAGATGGTATCGGTCGCGCCTTTGTCAGTCGGGCAGTAATAAGGACCGGAGCCGAGAAATCCTGTCTCCGTATTCATCCAGGGCGTCGTCGCCCAACCGGCGTTGTTCTTTTTGTTCACCATCTCTACGACATTCTCGATATATCTCTTCTCTGGAGCGTTGCTCTCGGTAAGCCATTTGTCGCCGGGACCCAGGTATACGTGGAAACCATAGATATCTGAGATTCTTCCCTTTTGGTTTTCCAGCGCGAGCCACTGATCCATCCAGTCAGGGTTCACCGCCATAAAGGGTGCCGGTGTCGAGATTTGAACACCGGGAACGTTAGCACGAATGATCGCCGCGGCCGGTTTCACCATGTCATAGAGCTGCTCAGGAGTACCGTTCCAATACCGCGGAGCATTGGGCTCATTCCACATCTCGAAGTACTTGATGTAGTCCTTGACACAGTGATGAGCCGGGGAACAATGCTTGGTTACGGCATCAACGAACTCGTTGAACGACGCGCTTCCATTCGGAGTCAGGTCTCTCGGTGGATCCGGCGAGCCAGGTGATCCTCTCCCCATGCATTCGGACCTCGACTCCCGAACATTCCAGCAGGGCACGCGATTGAAGGTGAACAGGACCGCCAGAGGCTGATGGGCTGAAATTGCGTCCAGCCAAAGATCAAGGTTGCCCCAGCGATAGGAACCGGGCCCGGAAGTTAGCCTTTGCCAAGTCGTGCCGGTGTCGTGCATGCGAAGGGTTCCCGGGCGCGACTCTGTTCGGATCCATTGTGCTCTCTGACACGCATCCGGCCGATCGAAATTGCAGGAAAATCCGAAACTCGTCGGCTGCAGCGGATTTGCGGACATAGGCACAGCCGTACTCTGGGCGTACGCAAGCGGCATAGTTAAGACCAGCACTGTGACGATCACGATCGGCCCGGGTAACCTATGCATCATGGATCTCTTTGTTGGATTCATTTCAAAGGTACAGAATGTTCCGGCGCAGGAATCAATTTATACTCGTGGCCAAAATACCGGAATGCGAAATAGGGCATCTTGAACATTTTCGCCGTCCGCCTAACCCGCCCAGACTCGGTAAATACTCGGTAGAGCCACTCGACGCCGACCCTCTGTGTCCACCTCGGGGCTCGCTTCTTGCGCCCGGATACAAAATCAAGAGTACCTCCAAGACCGTAGGCGCAGCGAACGCCCATGCGAAAGACCAGGTTGGAGTTCTGCGCAATCCACATCTCCTGCTTCATCGGTCCAAAACAAACAACCAGGTGCGTTGGACGAAAATCGGCAATTTTGCCGAGGATGCTCTCGTTCCATTCCTGATCTTTGATGTTGGCGGAGAATACCGGTGAGTATCCTACTATGTCGAGGTCAGGGTACTTTGTCCTGAGAGCGTCAAGCGCGCCCTTGTTAGCTTCGGGATCCGCACCCAAGAGAAACATCCGCTCGCCGTGCCTTGCCGCATGATCTGCCAGGTTATAAATGAAATCAGACCCCGACATCTTGCGCACGGGGCGACCTGGATAAATCAAAGAGCACATCTGCCAGACGACGCGCCCGTCGATCGTGTTGACCGTATGCTTGAGAATCTCTTGGAATGCCGGGTTCTCGTGAGCATACGCAAAAATTTCGGCATTGACTGTAACAATATGTTTTAGTTCATTGGTATCGCTTGAGAGCAACACGTCCAGGTCCATCGACTGGAGAGTTAGCCTACCCAGACGAACTATGCAGCCGCTCCCGGTGGTTTCAGGCTTTTTTTTTTGACTTCCCCCTTGATGGGGAATTTTGATTCCTTGGTCGTGATTTGCTGGCGAACCCATTCCACGTCCTTATACTTCAGCTTGCGATATTTCTGCCACACGGAAACCGGTAGAATCGAAAAACAGATACGTGGGACGATATCCCAGGCACGTAAAAGCTGGTATTGAATTTGGCCCATGAATCGATCCCAGACCTTCGGCGGAGTGGCTGTCGATTGTACAAAACGCGCCGTTAGCATCCATTGGTCTCCCCACTCGGCTCTCCATAGAGCCTTGTAACGCGCAATTTTTCCACTCAACTCCGCCGGAAGCGAATCCTTCTTTTCCTTCTTGGCGACAATTTTGTCGCCCATGGCCATCTTGTGGTGGCCGCCTTCGAAAACTCCGGTTCGGTCAGCATGGTCGAGGACGGTCATTGCCGGATCGAAGGGCAATTGAAGGAACGTACAGATACCGCGCATGGTATCGTCAGTCTTTTCGAGCAGATCCCGGAAGTAAAGCTGGTGAACAAACGCGCCCCTCTGATTTAGTTTGTCAACCTGTGTCTTCAAGGTCCGTGCCGCGAGCAGCGCCTTGTGCATCATTCCGGGCCGCGTGAACCATAGTGCCGTGGCCCTCGCTTTAATCGCGCTAAGCACAACCTCTTCGGGATCACGCCAGATCACTACGAAACGCGCATCTGGAAACTCTTTCGCGAGGAAGTCGAGCCGATCATAGTAAGACGGCGACTTGCATCCCCAACGCGTTTTTCCCTTCTGCGCCGCAAATTCGCGGCCAGCGCGCTCCATCCCTTCAGCGAGCGAGCCGATGGGCGCTTCCAACGTGGAAGGCTCCAGATCATGTCGGCTGAGGCCTGCATTCCAGTACTCCCACTTCTCCAGCCACGCCTTTCGCTCCCATGGGACCCGAAACATGGGCCACAAAACCGGCAGATCCGACTCAAAGAACAGGCGCAGATCCCGATGCTGATTGAGTAAGGAGTACAGCAGGGTGGTGCCGGAGCGCCAAACGCCAACGACAAAAATCGGTGGTATGTGGCTACTGCGCGACCGCACAAGGACTTCCCTGCTGTCCTGCGCGGTCTCTTGGGGGGTTTCCTGAACACTTATCAAGTTCGATTCGCTACCCATGTTTGTTGTCTCCGGGTGTCTTCGCGGAGTGGCGCACCAAATTCTTTTACAGAAGTTGCGACACTAAAAGAGCTCGCTAGTTCCAGCGGGCACTCTCGATTACCTTGCTGAAAATGTTGCTAAGGGCCGCATACCGAAGGCGAACGTCATACTTCTGCTCAACAACTGCCCTGGCTTGTCGTCCCATCAACTCGATTTCACCCTGCCGTTCGCAAAGCCAGCGAACTTTATCGGCCAGGTCGTTGCTATTCTGGGGCTCGAATAGCAGCCCAGTCTTTTCGTGCTCAACGATATAGGGCAGGGCCCCGATTGAAGATGCGATTACTGGCTTACCGCTAGAGAACGCTTCCAGGACAACTAGAGGAAAGTTTTCATAACAGTGAGATGCAACAATCGTAAAGAGGCTACTGGCGAGAGATTCCTGTTTCTCGGGGCCGCTTTGAAACCCCACGAGTTCGATATTAGCGAGCCGGTGAGTTGCAATAAAATCACGGATCTCCTGCTCGGCATCCCCGGTTCCAACAACTCTTAATGGAATATGTGGAAGTTGAGCGAAGGCCTTAATCACCGTTAACACGCCCTTGTCGCGGTACAAGCCCCCCAGATAAAGGGCATATTTGCCTGACCCGCACTTCGGCGTAAAAAGCGAGGTATCGATGTGGTTCGGGCAGACATGGATCTTAGCTTCCGGAATCTCGGCCTGCATTAACACGTTCTTCGCAAAATCTGTGAGACAGATAAAGCCGCCAATGCTATCCAACAAACCCATTTGGCGGTTTGCATAAAGCGAGGTGGCATATAGGGTGCTGTAAGCCAAGTTCTGTTGCACGCAACGTTTCCGAATCGCCCCAAAATAGTTTCCCAGCTTGCACAACTCGCAAACTTGATTGTTCACGTAAAAACGAGAATTCGCGCACCACAGACGAAAGTCGTGAAGGATGTGAACCGACGGTATTCGAAGCCGGTGAAGAACGTGATAGAGAGAAGGCGAAATCAGCGGAAAAACATTGTGGACATACGCAATATCCGGCCGAAAACGCTCCACAACTCCGGTTATCTCACGCACCGTGCGTTGCGAATACAAAGTATCAATGGCTATCTGCAATTTCGCGAAACCGGAGGCTTCCATCACCTCGTTACTGTTTCGCGTATACGTGGTCACCTCCGCGTGCTGTTGGAGGAGCTGCGCATCGGCAGCGGCAACGGTGTCGGAACCTGCAAACTTCCTAAACTGGTTGTGGACACACAGAATGCGCATTTCGGGAAGGTGCCGACTACTTCGCTGGTGTTTCAGAATCCGTTAGAGAACCTTTTGGTTCTGTTTCTTTCACCAGCTTCCCGCTCACGAGGATCAGCGCCATCAAAAGCGCGAATGGTGCGCGAACGCGGCCGCCGAAGGTGCCGTTGAATAGTCCGTTGATCAGCAACACGGCATATATTGCGATGCACCCGGCCGTTATCCGATAGATGGGCCCCGCAGGATTGGCCCTCTTCATCACGCGGATGAGATCCCGCGCAATCATGAAGATAACCGTCATCATCAGGATGAATCCGAGCCCGCCGGTGTTGTACGCGGTTTCCAGGAAGCCGTTGTGCAACTGGGGAGCCGCCCACCCAACGGCGTTGAGCTCGACGTAGACGAAAGTTGCGGCTACATAGCCATGCCCTAAAATTGGGTTAGCCAGGATTGCAGGGAACACTGCAGTCCACAGCAGCGTTCGGCCTGACAAGGTTGCTGCATTACCACCGGAATGGTACTGCGTCATGTAGTCGCCGAGAGGAGTGAATGACGCAAGCAAGAGGCCTACACCCGCGGCCACAATGACATATCCCAGGGTCGAACCGACACCTTTGCGAATCAAAAAATAGAGGGCACCAGCGATCAATCCGCTCAGGATGCCGGCCTTACCACCTGCAAGAACCATGACCACAAATCCGGAGAATCCAAAGACGATAGCTGACATTCGCAGACCTTCGTCTTTCACACGGGAGAATAAAGTTAGGGCAAGCAGAAACACGGTGGCTGCATCGGCTGAGAGTGCATCGGGGTTCACGATGATACTCATTCGACCTTCTTCGTCGAACATCTCACCACGCATCGCAGATACGATTACCGGCTGGAACGCGACGATGGCATAGCCGAAAAAAGTCACCTTCAGGAAGCTCAGGATATCCTGCATGCTATCGATCTGATACCAGCATACTTGCAGCAGTAGGGCGATCAGAACAATTTTGAAAGCCCACACCAAAGAAAAAGCGGGTTTCGGCGAGTAAGCGCACGAGATCACACATAGCAACGCAAACAGCGTCATCCAGCGGTAATTTCCCTTGAACACATGGCTAAAGAATTTGGGAATACGAGTCGTGCACAACAGCACTGCAAGGAAACAAATAACCCAGGACAGGCTCTCGCCGTAAACCTCAGTCGGGAAGACTCCCGCCATGGCGTTCGCGCCGGCGTTCCCGTCTCCTTCGTGGAAGAACAGGCAATCCGTAGTCAACATGATGAACCAGATCACCAGCCCAGGCTTCGGGCGTCCCACGGGAAAGTAGAAGGAGGCCAAAACGACGAGAGTGACTGACATCACTCTCAGTCCTTCCCACATGAAGTCATCGGGCAACATATGGAGATAAAGGTAAGCAAACAGGGCAATCCCACCGGAGATGAGCAGTGTCCGAACGAGATTCGATCTGGACGAAGCCGGGCTAGGAATTGCTCCTTGCCCAGACTGGATCGTCATTCCAGTCCCGTTCATCCAAGCTTTTCCTCTATCTGCCATAAGTTGATAGACCTGTCTAGAAGTACCCCAGACCAACGGAATGTATACGCAATACTATCAGGCGAGCGTCACGCGTTGACGGTCGTTTCGGCAATCGGGGATTCCTCCGTAACCAATTGAGAGGAAAGCGGATACCCAAGCCTCAACAAGGTGCTGCCTGCATGCTCTTCGATTAGCTGAAGCTGTGCCGGCGCGAGTTTTGAAACCCAGCCGCGAACCTTGCCGTCGCGAACGAAACGGCCACCGATTGATGCTCGAACCGGTTCCTTGTCTTCCTTGTCACGCATCTTCTGAATAGAATTATTCGCGACCGCCTGCTTGATCTTATCTTCGTTTATTTTCACACCGAGAAAATCTGCCATTTGAGCGAACAGGGGAACGGGATCCTTTCTCAGATCCTCATAACGCACCAGCAACATGTTCCCGTTCTTGGCGATGGGAGAATCCAAATAAGAAGCGACATTCTTGTGCCACGGGCCATAGGCACTTACACGGGTAAAGAGGAACGTCTTCACAAAATGGTCGAGATCCTTTGTGTAGTACTCCAAGGCGCTAAGGAATGCAAACTCTGATAGCAAAACGTCGCGTGCATCACGCACCATGTAAATCGTGCGCTTGTAGGCATCCCGGTAATATTCATGAGTAGCAATCAGGCGTCCACCATTGGGAAGCAACCGAAGAGCATGCTTGTGTAGCCCCATTCCCGGCATCTGCTGATTCGTCGCTCTGAATCCGGAAGGCATGCCAGAAAGCATTTCAAAAAGGACAAAACGTGCCCAGGTCGTACCCGACTTCGGATACGCCGCGAAAATCATGTCAGAGGGTTCCAAGCCCCGATGACGCCACCAAATGAGAGGTGTGCGTAATACTGTGCCGGCAAATTTCCGGCGGAATTTCTTATAGGCAGAAGTTGGCTTCTTCTGTTTGGTTGCGCTATTAGAGCTCTTATCGCCGTTATTCTGTTCGGTCATTTACTCTCCTCAATTCCGGGGCTTAACTGGTTTCCAAGTAGCGCTTTCTATAAATCCTTTCGGTCTTCGGTTCCGACGAAGTTTCATGCGCAACTAAGCTTCTTCGGAAACTTCGACTGGTACTGAGTTCACTGGAGACTTAGCTCCAAACCACCTTGACGCAAGCGGAGCATCATCGGCTGCCGATAATTTCCGCTTGAGTGCCCACCAGAGGGCGACAAAGGAAAAAACGTCAGCTGCATTGCTGCCCCAAATTGCCCCCTTCAGTCCAAACAACCAAGTGGCAGGTACGCCAACCAAGAGGGATGCAACAGTTGCGATTCCCAAAGCCGCGAATACAGAAGCCGGCGATTCCATAGCGCGCAAGGCCAAAGAGGGTCCAAAGGTAGCACTCCAGAAGACTTGTCCCAGCGCGAGTGCAGGCAGCAGATACGCAACGTCCAGATAGCGGTTGGAGTAAAGAAGATGAAAGATCGGCTTATACAGCGGAATGATGACCGCCCAGTACATAATGGCTCCGGCTGCCGACGCCCACGTGAGTCTGGTACCGAGAATGCGCGCTCCAGCCTTGCCGCCTTGTCCAGCAACCCGGGCGGCATATGGCAACGCCAACATCACCAATGCACCCTTCATTTGCTCAAAGGGCAAGGTCAAATTCATCAGAGCTTTCAACTGACCGGAAGCAGCCATGCTGGTGAAGCTGCTCAGGAGCGGAAAGTAGATGTACGAGGGTAGCCATCCCGCAATCGTTCCCGCTAACGCCCACCGTCCATAGCGCCAGTGGCGCCCCCAAGTTTCACCCACCGCGGGCGCAGGACCAGTGCCGCTCAGCTTCACACCAGCGCCGATCATCAGGACGATGCCCGTGATCAGCGCGCCCGAACCAAGCAGCAGGAATGCCGTGAACGGCGAAAGCAACGAACGGTGATACACAACGTATAGGCCGGCAAGCACGACTGATGAATAGATGAACGCTCCGGCAGCCGCGGGTGCCGGCGAGAGCTCAATGTAGAAGCAGCGCCGTGCCAAGGCGAACAACATCAAGCATGGAGAAGCAAAGGCAATTCCGGCCAAGGCCCCAGTCACTTCACTTCCGGAGCTGAGGCGATGCGAGATGGCCCACGAGATCAATAGCGCAGAAAAAATTGTCCCCGCGAGAGCGACGTGGATCGAAACCAGTGTCCGCACATAGCCGCGCAGGTTCTGGCCGAACGTCGTGCCGCTGAAAACCCCCATCGGCTCCAGCACCAGCGATTGGTAGACCAACGTCAGCATCAAGTAAATGCCAAATGCGACCGCGTACGCTCCGTACTGGTCAGGCATGAGCCAGCGGGCCAGCAGAATGCTGACCAGAAAATTCGATCCGGAAATCAGCCCTTGATCCAGGATCGCCAAGCCGCCCTTGCTGATCCACCGGACGAGTCGGCTGAAGAAGGAGCCGCTTTCTAATTCGTTTAGAGTTGCTGTGCTCATTCCTAATCTTTTCTATGCAATCACTGCGGACTCTTCAGCTTTTTCGGTCGCGCCGTGAATACAAGCCTTCAGTTTTTCCGCCAGCGAGCTGACGTTCGGCTCACGCAGAATCTCCATATGCGTGCCACGAATATGGATAGTCTCCAAATTTTTCACATACTGAGACCACGCCGCATAAGGATCATCTGCGACTCGCCATGTGTCGCCAGCACGCAGCAAAATCGCTTTGCCCTCGTATGGACTAATCACGTATTGCTCTGCCGCTTGAGCGTTAGCCCGTCCGACCTTCTTCAGATATTCCGGCAGGCGGATCGCATTCCATGTGCGGCGAACCTTCTTGCGCACTTCCGAAGGCAGTTTCTTGACATGCGTCCATGTCGGATGTAGCAGGAGATCCTTCAACGACTCGTTCACCGACTTGGGATTAGTGGCATAAGTGTCAAAGAGCACAACCAGCCCGACTTCTTCGCCGGCTGCAACAAGTTGGTGCGCAATTTCGTAGGCGACGAGGCCGCCCATCGAGAATCCGCCGACGTGGTACGGCCCGTGTGGTTGTACGCGGCGAATCTCCCGGAGGTAATGCTCCGCCATACTTTCAATCGTTGTATAGAGCTTACTGGTTCCATCGAGACCTTGTGACTGCAAGCCGTAAAACGGAAAATCGGGTTTCATCCGCTTTGCAAGTTCCTGGAAACCAACAACGTTTCCACCCACCCCGTGTACGCAGAAGAAGGGCGGCTTCGAACCTTCAGACTGAATGGCCACCAGGGACGACCAGTGCTTCGAAATGTCTCCGCGTAGCACAGCCGCCAGCTTCTCGATGGTAGGAGCTTCAAGCAAAACCGCCAAAGGAAGCGATTTGCCATGAATTTCCGTGAGGCGGTGCATCAGACGTGCAGCGAGCAGGGAGTGACCGCCCAGTTCAAAGAAATTATCGCGGACGCCGATTCCCCTGCGGCCCAGCAATTCTTCCCAAATCTGACGCAATTGTTTTTGCAGAGGATCGTTGACGATTTCGCTTGATGATGCCTGATCCTCTGAGGCCAGTGTCGCGAGCGTCCGCCGGTCGATCTTTCCGTTCGGCGTTAACGGCATCGCCTTCAAAAACACGAACTCGGACGGCACCATGTACTCCGGCAACTGCCCTTGGACCTGCGAGCGCAACTCGCTCTCCGTCACACGCTCATGCGTCCGCACCACGTAACCGACGAGCCGCTTATTTCCAGTCGAATCCTGGCGCAGAACAATGGCTGCATCCGTTACTCCAGGATGCTTCGCCAGCACGGATTCAATTTCGCCGGGCTCTACCCGGAAGCCGCGGATCTTGACCTGATTGTCGCGACGACCGACAAATTCGATTTCACCATTCGGCAAATAGCGCGCCAGATCCCCAGTTTTGTACATCCGGGCCGTAGGATCGTCACTGAAGATGTCGCGGATAAATTTCTGCGCCGTCAGCTGCGGATGATTCAGATAGCCCTGCGCGACGCCCACTCCTCCGATGTGTAACTCTCCAGGCACGCCAACTGGAACAGGAGTCAAGTCCGGATCGAGCAGATATACCCGGGCATTGGCAACCGGACGTCCGATCGGAAGCGCCGCGGGTGGCTTCTCGCCCAGCTGCAATTTCGGTTCATAGGACGTAGCTACAACGCTGGCCTCGGCTGGTCCGTAGGTATTCACCCACCGCACGTTCTTGCCGGCGAACCGGTACCAAGTCGAGAAGGCGTCTGACGAAGCCTTTTCGCCACCAACAATCACCAGCCGAACGCTTGCCGGGACTTTCTCCTCCAGCGCAGGCATCGCGTAAACCCACTCATGCCAGTACGCCGTCGGCAGGTCCATCACTGTGATGCGCTGCTGACCAACCCAACGAAGGAACTCTCCGGGCTCGAGCGAAATATCATCATTGCGAAAAACCAGCGTCGCGCCAGCCGCCCAGGTTGAGTAAATTTCTTCGAGTGCCGCATCGAAACTGATCGAACAGAACTGCAGAGTTCGATCACCCGGACGCAGTTCGAACTGCTCCGCCGCCGCGAATGTGTAATTCACTAAGCCGGCATGTGGCAACAACACGCCACGTGGACGCCCGGTCGAACCCGACGTGTAGATCACGTACGCGATGTCACCGGCTATCGAACCTACCGTCGGATTGGTACGCACCTCGGTGTCAAGCCTTTGTTGCTGTTCCGAAATGACGATTACTTCTGTCCCCGGCGGAACGCTGGCCTTCAACAAGCCGCGCTCGGTCAGAACTAGCGTCGCTTCCACGTTCTCCAGCATGAAGCTCAAGCGTTCAGCTGGATATTTTGGGTCGAGCGGAACGCAGGTTCCACCAGCCTTTAGCACTCCAATCAGCGCAACAGCGAAATCCAAAGACCGCGGCAGACAAATCCCGACTCGTATATTTCGATCAACGCCTCGTTTGCCGAGGTAATGCGCCAACTGATTCGCCCGTACGTTCAACTCACCGTACGTTAGTTGCTCCCCTTCGTAAACGACAGCGATATCGTTCGGTCGGGTCGCGGCGACCATCTCAACGTGTTCGTGTAGGCATCGCTTCGGAAACTCGCGAGCGGTCTGGTTCCGTTCGATTAGCAACTCTCGCAACTCACGATCCGTGAGCATCGGAAGCTCGGCAGCCGTCTGATCAGGATTCTCGACAACTGAAGCCAGCAACTGAGCAATATGGCCCAGCATTCGAGTCGCAGTTCCTTCGTCGAAGAGTTCCTGGTTGTACTGAAGCTGGAAGGAGTCGTCGTGCCAGCCAAAGCAGAGATCGAGCCCAGGAGTGCCAGAGGAAGGCGAAGAAGGCGACGGGGCGCTAAACGCCAAGAGGGCTACTTGAAAGATCGGATGTCGGCTCGAATCCGCTTCAAGTTTCGAGGCCAGAGAGGTTGGTATCGCACCGGCATGGATTACGTTGCCGATCGAAGAGTCTAAACGCCGGAGCAGCGCACGAAAGGATGGCCTTCCAGAGAAGTCCACTGCGATTGGGAGGGATTGTCCAGCTTGTAAGGAAACGCCAATGGCAAAGCGCTCTTGCGCGGTATACCGGTAAAGCAAAACTGCGAACGCTGCCAGAACCGAGGTTACGACATCAACGTTCTCTTCGGAATTTAATCGACGAAGAGCGGTGCGCAGCGGGTCCTTTAGAGCGGACGCGACCAAACCCATTGAAGAACCCAGAACTGCTGGCCGCGGCCGATCCGTCGGCAGCTCCAACGCCGGTGCTTCCCGCAGCGATGCCACCCAGTACTCCGCACCTTCGCGATCAATCTCAACTGCGTTGATCCCTTCAGGTGCTGATGTACAGCTTTCCGTACTCAAGATAGCCTCTTCCCGATTGGTCGGCACCGATACAGACAAAAACTTCATGCAGCCCCAGATCCTTTCAAAACCGCAGGGATCGTCTTCATGAGAATCTGCATATCAAGCCACAAGGACCACTTGCGTACATATTGCTGGTCCAGTTCCATCCATTGCTCGAATTGAATCGAACTTCTACCATTGACCTGCCACAAGCAGGTGATGCCAGGACGCACGCTGAAGCGGCAACGCTGCCAATCGGGACCGGCTTCGGTAAACAATTCGTAGTCACGCAACTGCAGTGGACGCGGACCAACGAGGCTCATGTCGCCTTTGAGAACATTCAGCAGCTGGGGCAATTCGTCGATGCTGGTCTTGCGAAGAAATTTGCCGAGAGGTGTAATCCGGGGATCGCTCTTGATTTTGAAGACGGGTCCCGAAACTTCGTTGAGGTGCTCGATTTGTGCCAGTTTTTTTTCGGCATCCGCCACCATGGTCCGGAACTTGTAGATGTTGAAAACGCGTTTGTTGAGTCCGACGCGTTTCTGAACGAACAAGATGGGCCCACGTGAGGTCAACTTGATTGCGATTGCGGTCAGCAACATCGCCGGGGCCAGGATAATGAGCATCGTCCCTGACAGAACGATGTCGAGCATGCGCTTGATGATGACTGGCCAGCCACTCGCCGGTCCGGCGTAATGAGTGATGACCGGAGCGTCATCCATTTCCTGGGGTCGTGGCGTCTTCAAATCGAAAAGGCCCGATAGCAGACGAACGATAATCCCCTGCTCCTCACACATTTCCACGATCTTGCTGGCATGCTCGTGGAATGAGCGCACCGGCAGCGCAATAACAACCTCGTCAACGACGTTGTGGCGCAGAAATCCGGGTAGCCCAGCAAAATCACAAACTCGCTGGAAGCCAGCAGCGTGCAACTCCTCGACTCCAGCCCATTCGTCGTCGGCGAAGCCGAGGATATGGCATCCCCACTCGGGCCGGTAGGGCACACTTTTCGCGAATTCAATTGCCCGAGCATTGCTGCCGATAATCAACATGTTCCGGAAATTCTGTCCGCGGGCCCGTATGCGACGAAGCCAGGTGCGAACCGTCAACCGGGTGCCGGTGATCAGAATCGTGCTGGTCACCCAGAAGATTTCCACGAATTTCGCGTCGACCATGTGGAAGCTCAAGATCAGCGAGAACGAGATCAGGATAATCGTGCAGATCGTGGTCGCTTTCAGGACGTCTCTGGCTTCCGCCCGTCGGCTGGCATGACGCTTGGAGCCGTAAAGCCCGAGAACCGCAAAAACCAGACGCCACAACCAAACGAGAACCGTGAAGGCAATGAAGTTCTGCAGCTTGATTTTCAAGGCTAGAAAGGCCGCAAACGATTGCAATCCGTCGGTAAACAATACCGGGAGTGTGGCAGCGGTAAATGAGGTCACCAGCAAAACTACGTCTACCAGCTGGAAGGAATAGACAAAGATTTCGCGTCGGAACTTACTCATTAGATCGACCTCTTTAGCAATGGATCAGGGCGAGGGAGGGAGCTATGGACCAGGCAGTGTCTCTTGACGGTGGCAGTTGAATTTGAGGTGGCTGGCACCGCAAAGAAAGGAGCCAGCCTTCGATCGAGACTCGGCTTACAGCTTTTTGTACAGAGACTGGGGAATCGGGAATGTGCGCTGGTTTAAAACAGCTCCGAGCACGTTAACATTCGCAGTTTGCAATTCGTACAAAGCATTGCGGGCAGTTTCGCGGCGCGAGGCATTCGCCTTCAGAACCAGCACCACACCATCATTGAGGGCAGCCAGAACAATGGCGTCGTTGCACTTGCCCAGCGGGGCCGCATCAACCAGCACGAAATCGAACGTCATGCGCAGTTCCGCCATCCGGGCGCGCATTCTCTCTGAGCCCAACATGCCGACGCCACTTTCCGGAGAACCACCGCAACTCACCATCCACAGGTTGTTCGACCATCGGTGAACATACTCACGGATCGGGCCGGGACCCGAAAGAGCATCCGACAAGCCATGATGATTCTGCATACCGAACTGCTCATGTAGTCCGGGCGAGCGCAGGTTGCAGTCCACGACGCACACGGTGCCGCGCCCTTGAGAGGCGAGTTCTTCGGCGACGCGCGCCAGCATCCAACTGCAGCCACATCCGGGCTCAGTGCCCGAGAAAACGACACGCCGGACACCTTGAGGACTCAAGAATAGCTTTTGCACAAGCTTTACGATCTCTTGTTTTGCGGCAGGATTCGTTTCGAGAGGAACAGCGGCAGGAACATTTTCTTCAATCGGGGGTACTGCCGAAAGCGTGTCACCCAGAACCCGACCTACTGAGAACGGCGCCTCCATCGTACCCTGCTGCGCTTGGGTTGGTTCCATCTGGTTTTGCACCAGTTCGTGAAGCCGACCAGCCTCAGACAGTAATTCGAAATTTCTACTCACAGCTTCCTCCAGGGCCCAGCTTGTAAGATCTGCAGCTACCGCGTCGACCTAGTTCGACAAATACTGATCTTTCTTGAACTTCCGAATGAATTCCTGGATGTAAGCCAATGCATCTTCAGAATTCAAAAGCTCTCCATGCAGGCTCTTTCCTGCTGCCACATTAGTTCGTGCCAGGGACGCCTGCGCCTCCGAAACTGCGCTGTGCACTGAATCCAGTCCTGTAAGCCCCGGGTCCGAAAGCATGACGCCCAGATCGAAGTCTGCCGCCACCTGACGTATAGCATCGACATCGATAGTCGTCTGTTTGAGCGCGCAGCCAAGAGAAAGTGCATTGAAACAGATGTTGTTGATATTTCGAGGAATTCCCTCGCTCATCTCGGCAATCAGTTTCACTGCCGCCGCCGTAAAAAGCGAATTGTCGTCACGCCCAGCAGCCCGCAATCGGTGATTGATGTAGTGCACCACCTCGTCGGCAGGTAATGGCCTTAAAGTGCTGAGCAGTGAGACGCGCTGCCGCAGTTGGCGCAGTGATGGACGGGACAACTTGTCGGCCAACTCTGGTTGCCCCGACAGGATGATCTGCAGCAACTTTGCCTGCGGCGTCTCAAAGTCTGACAGCAGGCGAATCGTCTCGAGCACGGAAGGTTCAAGATTTTGCGCTTCGTCTACGACGACAATGAAACGCCGGCCGGCATGTGCTTCCTGCAAAAGGCAGCGATTGAACATCTCATGCATGGATACAAGGTCCATGTTGGCGTCCACCTCGCAGCCTAATTCGAGCAAGAGAAACCGCATGAACTCGCGCGACGTGCATTGGGTTTGGAAGACAAAGGCGGTACGTGCCTTGGCCCGGAACTGCTGCAGTAACTGGAACAGAAGGTTCGTTTTCCCCATGCCCGGTTTAGCGATCAGCGCAACGAATCCACGTTCAGCATCGATGCCGTAGTACATCGATGCCAGTGCCTCACGATGGGTCGGACTCAGGTACAGGAAACGGGGGTCCGGCGTGACGCCGAACGGTTGTTCCCGAAGACCGTAGAAATTGAGAAACATCGAGTCTTACCTACTTTCAGTTATTTAAAGGTTCGCTACTCGCGAAAACTGGTTCGGTACGAACTCCATGTCCGTTCCCGTTGCCGTTATAGTTGCCGTCCCCATTTGGCGAGAAGGCAAACACCTCGTGAGGAACCGCAGCGAGTACCGGAATATTCAGTTCCGCAAAGACCTCGGACGGTGTGCGGAACGAAGTGTTGGTGTATTCGAGAACGAATGCGACGCCAACCGGACCGATAAGGGATAAGAGCAGGCCGGCAAACAGCACCAGCCAGCGGGTGTTGGTCTGAAGCGCCGGTACAACCGGCTCTTCCGCGATCGCGACGTTTACGATGCGCTTCGTATCGAGAGCATCGGTCATGCGGGCTTCCTCACGCTTACGCTGGTAGAGGAGGTAATTCTCTTCATCCGTTTTGACCTGACGGAGCAGATCCTGCTGCTGGATTCCCTTCTGCTCAAGGGTCCGAGCCGTGTTTTGATATTGCTCGACTACCGCCTTCAAAGAGGCTGCACGCGCTTGCAGTCCAGCTTCGTCTGACTTGGCTTTGGCCAGTTCCTCGTTGATCCAGGCATACGTCGGGTTGCGGTCAGTGGTTTCGGCCTTCAACGGCTTCGCCTCTTCGCTCGCGATCGACTGTTTCGTGTCAGCGATTTGCTTATCCACTTCTTGCACCAGCGGATAAGTCGGCTGGTACTTGGTAAGCATTTCAGTGCGCTTGAGTTCCAGGGACATCAATGTGTTCTTCATCCCTTGCAACACCTGCGCATCGTCGGTCGCGCTGGCCTGGGTGGTCAAACGCTCAGGAGTAAGTCCGGCCTGCTTCTGCAGAGCATCGATCCGTTGCTCATTGGACCTGATTTCCGTGTAGGTCTGTTGCAGGTTTGCGGCGAATTCGTTCAGCTTCTGCAAAGTAATATCCCGCGCCAACTGTGGTGCAACTCCACCCTGTTGGTCGGAGAAATCCTTTAACTGGCCTTCCGCGTCTGCCAGATTCTTCTGATACGCCTGCGCCTGCTGGTCAAAGAACTGGAATTGTCCCTGAGGATGGTGGACAGCCGTGTCTTTCGCGAGATATGCGTCATCCAGGGCCTGCAGGATCTTTGCCGCCAACTTTGGGTCCGATGACGAATACGTAACATTAATGAGATTGCTCTTCTTGACTAATGTAATCGTCAACCGGTTCGAGAGCCGACGCGCCGCTTTTGCGATCTTTTCGTCGTCAGTCTGCTTGAAGCCGACGTAGCCAAGAAGGTTGTCGAAATCGAGGAAGCTCAGGACCGAGTGACGCCTATGCAATCCCACGGCAACAACTACCTGCCGCATCACATCGTCGCTTTTGAGGATCTCCACTTCGGAGTTCATCTCTTCTTCGCTGACATCTGTCTTGATAGTGCCCGCTTCATGCCCAGCACTAACCACTGGATCGATACGAGAGCGCTCGACCAGGAACTTCGTGGACGCCTGGTAGTCCGCCGGCATCAAGATGGTAGCGAGAACGGTGCCCGCGAGCAGACCCCAAAAGGTCATGACTACGGCACGCTTGTGCCGGAAGCCGATGGCAATGAGATCTCGCGTGGAGAACGAATAGGCGCCCTGTGCGTCTTTTGCTAAATTATTTTGCGTCGTCATGAATGTTGTCCTCGCTCTCCTACGGTAATTCCAATGGAACGAACGCACCGAAGCTTGTACCTGGGATAAATGCCTTGTACTTCGAGAACGCATTCTTGGGGACAAACAGCATGTCTCCCGCGTGCAACTGGGGGTCCTCTTTCAAATTTCCCATCTTCTCCATCTTCTTGATATCGAATACCTCAGCGGCATACCAACCTTTTTCACCCCGTCGATAGAGCAGCACTTTCGAGTGTTTTGCTGTATCCAGGAAGCCCCCGGCCATCGCAATCGCCTCAGTCAACGAGACGTCGCCGCGGAGGTCGTACTTCCCGGGATGTCCGACCTGGCCGTCCGCGATGAAGAACGGCTTCTGGAAATCTTTGAGAACGACACTAACCATTGGTGCGTTCAGAATTTTGCTGTACGCTGTCTTTATCGTCTCGGTCAGTTGAGGAAGGGTCTGATCCGCCACTTCGACGTCGCCCACTCCGCGCAAGCTGATGAATCCGTCAGGCTGCACCGACACGGTCTGATTGAACTCCGGGTTCAACTCAAACGAGACGTCCATCGAATCTCCCGGCTCAACTTTGTACCGAGGGTATCTCGAGTGAAAGTCCTTATCGGTCGGAGGTGCCGTGCTGTTGCCGGCGGTGTTTGTTTCAGTGGTTCTGGCGCCTTCTGTGAGGATTTGATCCTGCCCAAGTGCTGATCCTGCCGCCATCAACAGCACCGCCAATATTCCCATTCTTTTTTGCATTTTCATAAGGATTGCACCTTCTCAACAGATTTCAGTCTTTCACGACCAGTGACTCAGAACCCAGCTAGTCCCCTGCCATTTGCGCCGGTGGCGTAATACTATGCCGGCGGATCTTGTATAGAAGCCCACGGTAACTGATCTTCAACAAGGCTGCCGCCCGCTTCCGATTCCAGCCAGTGTACTGAAGAGCACAAAGAATCACCTGACTCTCGGTCTCCTCTAGAATCCCGCGCAATGTCGAATTCTCATCCGCTGGAATGTATGTGAGCCCGATCTCTGAGACTTCGGCTGGCCGCTCCAATTGCTTATCCTCTGTCTCGATAACGCGTGTCGCACTGCTGCGAATAGTTGCCATAGAAGAACCTGAAACGCGGATTTCAGTACTCTTATCCGCGACCTTCATCGAACCCCCGTATGATCTGCTGCCGTGCTTTGATCTTCGACCTTTTCGACTTCATAGTCGTCCAGGCTGATACAAAGAGAACGTTGAATGGGCTGGACCGATATCACAAGTGTGTGCGAACCCTTGACCCCAACCAGAATACCTTCCACGCCGCTGAGGGAACCGCTCTTTACGCGCACGCGCTGGCCAACATTCAGGAACGGGTGGTCCTTTACCTGAACTCCGCGCAGAAGAATCGTTCGGATCGACTCGATTTGCTCGTCCGGGATCCACGTCGCGGCAGGGTTCTGGCCGACAAAATTGACTACGCCAGTCGCGCGCAACACCCGCACCCTTTCGGGCGTCAGATAAGAAACTCGGACAAAAGCGTACCCAGGAAACAACGGAAGTTCGACCTTAGTGCGGCGGTCGCTCCATTGCCGCACCGAATTAATAAGGGGAAGAAATACGTTGATCCCTTGCGCGTCCAGCTCGCGAGCCGCTAACTTTTCATGCCGCGAACGAGTGCGGACTGCATACCAATGTGCCCCTGAGGTATCGATCGCCGTAATCGGCAACGATCCAGGAACGGTAATTTGCGTTGTGGTATTCACAGCTCCGCCCTCTCAGTCACATTTGCGACTGCAATCGAACCTAAACACGAGTCCCCACGTTCCCGTGGCTGCACTAGAACCGACACTTGTGAAACGGCTTACCGAGTCCTCAAAATTGGGGGGATTTGGCTGAGCAATTTGAGCACCTGCATTGGCAGGCGTTAATCTTGATGACGAAACTACAGTACGTCGCAAAACCGTGCAAGTGGTATAAAGTCATGCAAGAGATAGAGACTAAAGTCCCCATGAAAGGCCTGTATGACGCTCTGGGCGCTCGTTTTGTTACTACCCGATAGTGCCATTTACCTAGAGTCTAATTTCCCATAGGCTTCACTAGCTGGGGAAGAAGTGTCTTTCGAGGTTCGGCTTAGTCTAATCTGGGGAAGGGCTTGGGAATGACTCATTTGACCACTGTTCCGAGTGAGGCAAAACTTCGCGTCTTGGCTGCTGACAGTACAGCCATGACAACGCAGTTGTTGGTTGATGCCCTCGGGCGTAATGGGCAATTCCACATGATCGAGTGTCCCTCCGATGTGGCCGCCCTCCTCAGCCTGGTGCGGCGGGAAAAGCCTGCGGTTGCTGTCATCAGCGCCCAACTGGAGCAGCCCAAGGATTCCTCGGCCGAGCTGATTCGAAATATCCGGGTGGAATCGCCCGACACTCGCGTCGTTCTGCTTCTGGATTTTTCTGAACCGAATGCGATCATCTCGGCCTTTCGGGCTGGAGCTCAAGGGGTGTTTTGCAGAACCGAACCCTTTCATCTGCTCTCAAAGTGCATTCAGTGCGTTGCAAAGGGTGAAGTTTGGGCCAGCAGAAGTGAATTGCAGGCTGTACTGGAGGCCCTGGCGCAGCCCGCACTTCCAAGTTCTCTCACGCTCACTGCGGGTTTGCTCTCGGCTCGCGAAACTGACGTTGTGCGCTGCGTCGCAGAGGGACTTACCAATCGCGAAATTGCTCAACGCCTGAAACTCACCGAACACACGGTAAAGAATTATCTGTCGAGGATTTTCGACAAGCTGGGTGTTTCCAGTCGCGTTGAGGTGCTACTGTACGCTGTCCGCAACGCGAATCAGCAACGGTCCAACAGTGCTCCCGCGTCACGGCGTCGCGCTCAGCCAATTTCGGTCCCCAGTCGCACCACGAACGCGCCCCGTGGAAAGATCCAGCCGATCACCTCTTAGTCGATTCGACGAAAGCTATCCTGATTGAATCGATATCATTCGCTGACTGGCAAGGTAAACTTGATCGTCACCCGTATCTGACGCTCAGCGATGGCTCCGTCAGTTAACTGAAAACGCCACTGCCGTACAGCTTTAACCGCCGATTCTGTGAGGAGTGGATCGCCGGAGCGCACCACCACATCTGAGACGTTCCCATCAGGAAGTACTTTCACGTCGAGAACGACCGGCCCTTGTACGTGCCGAGCTAGCGCAGCAGGTGGATACTCCGGGTCGACGCGTCGAAGCAGCCGCGTTTCCTGCCGCATTCGCGGACGGTATGCTGCGCCGTTCGATGGTCGGTCGAAAGAACGATAGATAATTTTTCCATCTTGTGAGATCACTAGGTCATCGGGAATGGCACTACTCGGGGTGGCGGCAGTGGCACTCGGCACTGTCGCGTAGGATTTGTCTGAAGCAGCAGAGCCGGAGCTAGTCGGAGTTCGCGACGGAGACTCCGACGCCGTGGCAACAACAATTGGATGGTTGGGAACCAGGCGCTGTCTCGCCGTGCCTAAGACTTGCTGCTTTCCCCACCTCCACCCGAGGGTCAAACCGAGGGTGATCGCAACCGCCAAGACGGCAATCAGAAGTATCGAGTTCGTAAACTCCTTGGTTCCTCTTCGTGCTGCTTGGTGACCCGCGAAAGTCGCTTCGGCTTCAGTCTCGCGAATATGCTCGAATCGTTTCTCAGAAATATCAAAACCAGGTAAGTACGATGAAGGCTGATCGTCAGGCGAACCCGGATCTCCTGCTTGCGCCTCCATCCATGCGTCGATGGAGCATTGGATAAACGGCTGCAAAGCGCGAATCTCAGTGTCGCCAAACGCATTTGGCTTCGGTGAATACAGTTGCAAGATTCCAAGAGTCTCGGAAGCCACCGAAATCGGCGCCACCAGCATCGAACGCACTCCAAGTTGGCGGCAGGCTTCCTGGTCCACACGAGGATCAATGTTCGTGTCCCGGCAATTCTGAATCTGCCCGGTATCGGCACACGCGCCCGCCAGACCTGAACGTATGTCCAATCTGACGCCGAGATTCGGAGCGTTTTCACCGGTAGTGGCGCGGCAAACCATCTCACCGTCTCGCATCCATGCGATCGCGGCCCCGCTAGATTGACTTGCCTCTCGAGCCTCCTCCGCAACCTCGTGAAGCACCAGGTCAAAAGCGAGTTCTGCGGATCCTGCCCCAGCACCATGGGCTGCGAGAGTACGTAAGATTTCCTTGATACCAGGGTGCATGGCCCGGCTGCATTGCGATTCTCTGGATGGCTCTTGCTGCTGCTGTCTGAGCGACACCGCGCCAGCGGGATACGCCCGCGACCGGGGATCTTGAGTCATACCTGGCCGAACCCTTGAGCGATGATAGACTCCCCTTACGGAACCCTCTTACATTTCCATTTCTTCAAAGGGCGCCGTTAGCGACGAGCGGAGTCTGGCGCGAATTCCCCAGGATGTCAATATCAAAGAAAAGCTGGAGACGTCCCGAGAGTTTCTGCCGTATCTGTGTGCTCACGTCGCGCGCTCGTAATTCCCATTTCGAACAGGAAGTTGCAGTTTGCTGTTGTTTTTCCGTGCCAGAGAGCGCTCCGGCAAAATACAATTCCTGATGTCGTTGGGCATGCGGTTTGATTTGGTAGTTTGAGAAGCCGCTGTCATCGAACCTCTGAGAGGAACGCATTGATGCGAATCGCCGTTGTAGGTTCTGGCTACGTAGGACTGGTTGCGGGAGCTTGCTTCGCAGACCTGGGCCATGACGTCATTCTTGTCGACAATGACCAACAAAAGCTCGCCGCTTTACGGAATGGGGAGGTACCGATTCATGAGAAGTTTTTGCCCGAACTCCTCAATCGGCATCGCGGGACCCGTTTGCAGTTTTCCGACGATTTAGCCGATGCCGTGCGGCGCAGTTCCGCAATTTTCGTGGCGGTTGGAACGCCTCCGACAGAGAGTGGAGAAGCCGACCTATCCTACGTGGAGTCAGTTGCACGCGAAATCTCAGGGGGGATTGACGATTACAAAGTCGTCGTCGAGAAGAGCACGGTTCCCGTATATACGAGCGACTGGGTGCGCAAGATCATCTTGCGCAACGGTGCTGATCCGGACTCGTTCGATGTAGCCTCGAATCCGGAGTTTCTGCGGGAAGGTACTGCCGTCACCGACTTCCTTTTCCCGGATCGAATTGTGATTGGCTGCGACAACGAACGAGCCGCTGATATCTTGCGCAAGATCTACGCCCCTCTCACTGATGGGAGCTACTACGCGAAGGTAGAAGCTATCCCACGACCCGATCGCGCTCTCATTCCTCCGCCCCTGATAGTCACCAGCACCAAAAGTGCTGAACTCATTAAGCACGCGTCGAATGCATTCCTGGCGATGAAAATTTCCTTCATCAATGCCGTCGCCTCCGTATGCGAATCTGTCGGAGCAAATGTCAATCAAGTCGTGCACGGCATTGGGACCGATACGCGAATTGGTCCGCGCTTCCTGAATCCCGGAATCGGTTATGGCGGCTCGTGCTTCCCCAAAGATGTAATGGCTTTTCGCGCTGTGGCTCGCGAACATGGGTACGATTTCACCCTGCTGGATGCAGTGGTCCGCATCAATGAGGACCAACGCCAGCGCTTCCTTCGCAAGGTTCATCACGCCCTTTGGACCATACGAGGCAAACGCCTCGCCGTTCTTGGCCTGGCTTTCAAAGGTGGTACCGACGACATTCGGGAGTCGCCCGCCCTCTCCATTGTTCAGGCTCTGTTGCGCGAAGGGAGCCAGATTGTGGCTTATGATCCGGCAGCAATGGAGCGCTCCCGCGAAGTGCTAGGCGACACAATCGCTTATGCAAATTCTGCCTACGAAGCCGCCCACAAAGCGGACGCGCTACTAATCCTCACGGAATGGGAGGAGTTTGCGAACCTGGAGCTCAATCGCCTTCGCCAGGAGCTCAAATATCCCATCGTGATCGATGGCCGAAATCTCTATGATCCCGAACTGATGGGCTCTCAAGGTTTCACTTATTACAGCGTAGGCCGATCCGCATCTCACCCCGACGGAGTACCCGCGGGCGTGCTAAGGAATGGCAAGAAAGCATGAGCCATGGGCGTGCTCTGATAACTGGAGGAGCAGGATTTCTGGGCTCGCATCTCTGCGATGCCCTCCTTGGTGAAGGCTGGAATGTGGTTGTCGTCGACAACCTACTCACTGGTCGCCTATCGAATTTGGCTCACCTCGCGAATGATTCTCGATTCGAGTTCGTTCAAAAAGATATTTGCCAGCCCTTTGACGTCGGGAAGGTCGACTACATCTTTCACTTCGCCAGTCCTGCCAGTCCCGAGGATTATCACAGGCATGGAATCGCAACGCTGCAGGTTGGTTCTCTCGGAACGTTCAATGCGCTTGAACTCGCGCACAAGTACGGAGCAAAATACTTTGTGTCGTCGACATCGGAATGCTACGGCGATCCGCTTGAGCATCCGCAAAAAGAGACCTACTGGGGCCACGTAAATCCTATCGGCCCGCGATCCGTTTACGACGAGGCCAAGCGTTTCACCGAAGCCATCACCGTGGCTTATCGGCGTTACCACAATGTGGACACGCGCATCGTTCGAATCTTCAACACGTACGGTCCACGCATGCAGATCAATGACGGGCGGGTTGTCCCGAACTTCATGAAACAAGCTCTCCGCGGCGAAGACTTGACCATATACGGTAATGGCAAGCAAACGCGCAGTTTCTGCTATGTGGCCGATGAAATTGACGGGTTCTTACGGCTTTCAAGGTCTGACGAGCATCTGCCGGTCAACATTGGCAATCCGAACGAGTTCACGATACTGCAATGCGCTGAAATGGTATTGACAGTCACGGGCTCGAAGAGTCAAATTCGCTATGAGCCTCTTCCGCAGGATGATCCGAAGCAAAGGCGTCCTGACATCACAAAAGCTCGTCAGCTATTGGGATGGGAACCAAAGGTTGATCTCGAGTCAGGGCTGAAGCTCTCGCTGGATTACTTCCGAAAAGCAACTGCAGATGTGGGCAAACCGAAGAGTTAGTTGCTGCTAGGTTGAGTGGCAGCGACGAAATCCGTCAACTTCTTCACATTCAATTGTTCCTCTTTCGTCTTCAGCTCAAATGCCACCCCCATGCCATAGCCTGCATGAGATGCCTGTACGGTACCGCGGAGATGTAACTTCAATTCATGGGTGCGGACCACAATTTCGACGGATGAGCCTTGCGGAAACGGCGATGGAACTTCCAGGTAGCATCCCCCAAAGCTCAAGTCGCTAAGGCGGCAATGATTTGGGACCGAAGTTCCTGTCCGATACACCTCTGCTCCGAGGCGGCAGCTATAGCGCGCCTGCGCCCGGCGATTGCTACCCTCAACTTCTCCCCCAGGAGCGATAGCCATTGTGGTGCTCGTCTCTTTTGCCAGACTTGCGATGTAAAGTTTCCCATGGGTCTGTTCAGCAATAGCCATACTCGCAGGCTGGAATAAATCTTCGACTTCCACGGTAACATCGGAAAACTCCGGGGATTTCTGCTTCGGAATGCTCGCTCCCAGAAACTCTTCCAGCAATCGCCGCGAAGTTTTCGGAACATCCAGGAACTGCACGCCACCTCGACCATTCCAATCCTGCCAAACCAGTTGTCCCGAGAGGCGAACGCTCGCCGTCTGCCCGGGCAGCTTGAATTGGAAATAAACCTTACTGGTAGGCGGAAGCTTTTTGCCAAACAAGACCGACATTCCGTCCTGCGCGAGATCGATCAATGTGGCTTTATCCTGCTCCACGTTCGCGTAATCAACCGTTGCGTGCGTGTGCACGGCCGCGCGGGCGTTCTTGCGCTTTTCCTTACGCATCACGGCACGCGCCGCGCGCAGGCTACTCAAGGCTCTTTCGTAGGCCACAGGCTTATACAGAACGAAATTGACGCCTAGCGAAAACAACTCACGGATGCTTTCCTGAGAAGGAACAACGGCTACGGCTAGAGTCGAGTCATTCAACCGCGAAACACGCGTCTCTCGCAACAATGTCAGAACTTCGTTCGCCGACCACCCATCAACGATGACCACATCGTATCTCTGCTGAGCGATCCGAATACCCGCGCGTGTGAAATCTTCACAGACTTCCACATGGATCTTGAGTTCTTCCAACACCTGTGACAAGACCGCAATAGCTGGCTCATCGGTGCAAACGACTAGAGCGGATAAAGTCATACGTGCTTCCAATCGTAGGTTCCATCGGTTTCGGGAACAAGTTACCGGAGTCATGCGACACCCGCATAGCCGGGTTTTCCGATGATGCTAATCCTTGCATTTTCTTAAGTGACATGAGTAACCAGAAAGACCGCCAAAAGGTCAGTGCGCTTCTATTGACCGCTCGTGCTTTGACGCAGCCCCAACCCCTTCCTACGATGAACCATGACGCGATGAGAACCGCGTCTCGCTCTCTTTTTTGAAGTGGATGCGTTCCGCCCCCTTGTAGGCGTTTCTCAGCGGGAGAAGGTTGTCTTCAGAATTGGCAGTTTTCTCCTCGAAAGATCTTATGACTTCGATGAAACAGCGCGGGTTTTCGCTTCTTGAACTCATGATCACACTGGCGATTAGCGTAACGATCGCCAGCGTCACCTTCATCACGCTGATGCCGTCCTTTTTCAAGAATCATGTCGACCTCGCGTATGAAACGACGTTGGCCGTTTTGCGGAACACTCGCCACCTTGCGATTACACAGAGCCATCAGTACTTCGTAAATTTCAATCCCGCTGGCTTTCCGGCCGGAACGATTCAAGTGACTTATCAGCCACCGGCGGTGGGTGGCATTCTTCCGGCAGTACAACAGGTGGCGACCTACAGTATTCCGAGCGACGTCACCTTCTCGGTCAAAGCCGGATTTCCGACGAACGCACCGGACGGCTTCGGGGCCGGCGTCAGTGCCATCGATTTTGGTCAGGGTCTCGGCGCGGGCAGTTTGAACTATGTCTGTTTCATGCCTGACGGTTCGTCAAAAGACAATCTTGGAAATTACAACAGCGGCGTGGTCTATCTCACAAGGCAGGCGGATCCCACGATCTACACTGCACGCTCGATCAGCGTTTGGGGAGCGACCGGCCGCGTCCGCGGATGGCACCTCTATAAAGTTTCAGGCACGACCATGTGGGTACAACAATGAAGAAGAACGCATTTCCATCCACGGTTGAGAAAAAAATCGAAGACGGCTTCAGTCTGATCGAAGTCATGATCGCGATCGTCGTGATGTCGGTCGGCATCCTGGCAGTGATTGCTTCCTTCGCTACCGCGGTAGCGGCAACGCAGTCGGCGGAGGAAGATCTGATTGCCCGCCAGAAGGCGCTCGAAGCGATGGAGAGCATCTACACCGCGCGCAACAGCCAGCAGATTCCGTTCGCCTCGGTTGCCAATGTCGCGGATGGCGGCATTTTCTTAAGCGGCGCCCAGACCCTGAAATGTGCTGGGCCCGACGGTTTAGTTAATACGCAAGACGATGTGAACTGCACAACCCAGTTTGGCGTAGTCTGCCCGAACGGTGCCGAATGCATGATGCTCCCCGGCAACGACGGAATTCTGGGCACCGCAGACGACAAGACGCTCAGCCTTGCCAACTTCAAGCGAACCATAACGGTGACGCCAGTCAAGCTGCCGAACGGCACCACGAACCAGGACATGAAGGCAATTTCCATTACCGTCTGGTACACGAAAGACGGTATGCCCGCTCGCTC
>DATJWZ010000608.1:0-2763 GCA_035500795.1 Candidatus Eiseniibacteriota bacterium
GAAGGATTTTTCGTTCGACAACGATGAGATCCAGGCGTTGAAAAAATGCACGCCCGGGGATTGTCAGATTCAGATGCCTGCGGGCTCCATCAAAGAGTTTCACCGATCCATCAATTGGTCTGCTGACGACGTGAACGAGCAGGTGAATCGCCTCCTACAGAAGACGGCGCTGGATCGTCTGCTCGCCTACCAACGTGAGGGCAATCAGGCCCTGGGGGTTTATAACGATAAGCATGACCCTACCGTGGTGCCCGAGCAGTTCGCCTATATGCTCACTTACGCCAAGGCCTTACCAGCTCATCTGCCGGATTTTTACACGTACCTTCTCAGCTATCCCAACGCAAAGCCGCTGAACGTCGAAGAC
The DNA here is from genome assembly GCA_035500795.1 of Candidatus Eiseniibacteriota bacterium. Classification (GTDB taxonomy): domain Bacteria; phylum Acidobacteriota; class Terriglobia; order Terriglobales; family Acidobacteriaceae; genus Sulfotelmatobacter. The sequence continues at coordinate 365 of DATJWZ010000608.1, forward strand.
ACGTTCTATTGGGCAAGAGTTAAGTTCGGATTGAAACCGACGCTGCGCGTCGTGCAAATGGTGACCATGCGCGGGGACTCTGCCGATCCGGTAGCTTATGCCATCGCCGAAAAGCAGCTCTATTCGAGCCACTACTTCGAGACTGCGATGGACCTCTCTTTTTGCATTCGCGGGAAAGACCACGGGAAGCCCGGGTTTTATCTGATCACGGCCATGGGTTCTGAACAGGCGGGTCTGACTGGTGCTAAGGGAGCGGTCATTCGAAAGGCTGCGGTGGGCCGGTCTGTTTCACATCTTCAAAACGGCCTGACCGCCATCAAGAACACGCTGGAGACTAACCAGTAGCGATGGCACTTAGAACTATGTACGGAAAAGTGAGGCCGCAAACTGCAGCGCTGCAGAGAAGGAGGTCGCATGTCACTGGTTGCAGCAAATGGGGACATTCTCCTGAAGTCGGTCCTGATAGCAACGGATTTCTCAGAAGCATCTGACAAAGCCCTCCGCCATGCTCTGGCCATTGCCCGTCACTATGGGGCGAAACTTTACCTGGCGCATGTCGTCTCCTCGTTGGGATTCACTCTCGTCGGTCCAGACGCAGTGAATGTAGCGACCGAGATAGTTTGGAGCGATGCTCGTCAATTGGAGGAGCGTCTTGTTCAAAATGGGGCGCTGGCCGGTCTGCGCCATGAGGTGATCGTTAGTCAGGGCAATGTATGGGACGAGTTGGGAAAAATGATCAGCCAAGAGCAAGTAGATCTGGTGGTCATCGGTACACACGCTCGACGAGGAATGGGGAAGCTGCTCCTTGGCTCAGTGGCGGAACACATCTTTCGTCACGCCGGATGCCTCGTTCTGACTGTTGGTCCGGGCTCCTTGCAGGATTCTCCCGTCGGGAGCGCTCGAGCCATTCGGCCGTTTCTGTTTGCGACAGACTTCAGCACGCCGTCGTTACGCGCGTTGCCCTACGCCATCTCGTCGGCGAACCATTTCGGAACAAAGCTCGCTTTGCTCCATGTTGTACCGGCGGTCCCGATGCCGGAGGGCGTGAATCTGCCCACAGCCGGCGATGTCATGCAAATGAGAGAGAAGGTTCGTGTGACCAGCCTCAGGCGACTCGAGGATCTAACGTTGCAGAACCCCAAGCTGGCAGTCACACCTGAATTCATCGTCGAGTTCGGATCGCCGGGCGAAGAAATCTTGAAGGCGGCTGACACCTTCAAAGCCGACGCAATCATTTTGGGTTTGCATCGTTCAACCCACTTTGGTACAGCTTCCCACCTGCCGTGGAGTACTGCGTACGAAGTAGTGTGCGCTGCAGGCTGCTCGGTTTTAACAGTGAGGGATTGAGACGGCCAGCATGGGGAGAATTCAGTGAAGGGTCTGGGGTCTTTGGGGCCGCGGCGCTCGACTTTCAGTGTCGCAGGTCCTGGTTGCCTTGTCCTGCGCATCTGGATCCAGTTCGGCGAGCTTCGCTCAGAGATCGCTTGCAACTCTGGGTTGGCCTGATTTCAGCGACTGCCGGAAACACTGAATCGTTGATTCAAACTGGCCATCAGCTGATCAATGCCGTTTTGAACGGCACCGTTCATTGCCCTGACCACTGAGTCGACATTACGATTGTCGACGTTCAATACCTGTGGCGCTTTGCCTGTCCACTCAATGGCGCCGGTTCTCAGGTTCAGCAACTCGGCGGATATTTGCGCTTCCACTCGGACCGGGCCACCATAATCAATCTCTTCAAGTCGTTCGATGCGTCCGACCAAGAGATAATCTTGCTGACTATGGCCGTCATATCTTTTTACGGATGAGAACAACCGCGAGGAACGGAGTGCCTCAATCATTGCTGTCGTGACCGTCTCGGCGGGTTCGGCAGCCCACCGGTGATAATCGTAAAAGCCAACCTCCTCGGGAGTTTCCCGGTATACGATTCTCCCTTGGCGGAGGTACGAAGGCGCTTCGAGCCGAGAGACCGCTAAGATGCCGGGAAAGCGGGGGTCGATTAACGTCCGGTCCGGTGCGGGAGGAATCTCAAGTGCGTAGTAGTGCGGACGGCGACCTCCTCCGCAACTGGCGATGAGCAGCGTTAACGCGCAGACGCTCATTTTCACCAGAGACTTCATCATTTGGCTCCCGCAACCGGCGGAACCTTTCGATCCTTTGGTTCCCTGATCCGTACTAGGCTCCATGGCCGTTCCTTTACGGACTCCGTCAGCTCGTTGAGGTTGTCGGTAATCATACGGACGTTCTCGAGTGCAGACGTAATGTCCTGATCTTTTGCCCGCATCTGCGCCTGCAGTTCGGCCAATGTTTTCCTAACCTCAACAAGATCGGCCTGCGTCGGCTCGCGCAGGGAAGAGATGGTTTGGTTGGCGTTCGACGCAGTCGCGTTGATGTTGTCC
>DATJWZ010000609.1:0-10934 GCA_035500795.1 Candidatus Eiseniibacteriota bacterium
GGAGAGATGATTGGCGGATGGTTCGATCAACATCCCTGGATGACGTTCAATGCGCCGATCATTAACGAAGATCCGAGTTTTCCAGCGGTCCGGCACTTCCCTGCCGCGTTCATCAAGACTGACGAGATCTATCAACCAAAAGAGTGGTCGCGGGATAAAGTTCACGTTCTGCTGAGCCTGGATCCCAACAAGCTGAATTATGAGAACAACCCTCGTATTCATCGGGCAGATCATGATTTCGCCGTGGCGTGGGACAAGATGTATGGCAAAGGCCGCGTCTTTTACTCGACTCTCGGTCACACGGAAGAGGCCTGGAGTGATCCAGACATCCGGAAGATGTATTTCGAGGCTATCAAGTGGGTTCTTGGAATGACCGAGGGCAGCACCGCTCCACATGCGCGCTTGCAAACATCAGGGAGCAATCACTGAGGCGCCCCATGAGATTCCATTCCTTAAGGTTTCGATGTGCTCTGTTCTTGTCCATCCCGTTAATTGTTGGCATTGGAGTCTCGGCAGCGCAGACCATAACTGCGAAGCCGCATCGCAGCGCCGGTTCAAAGCCGGCGACAGCAGCTTCGGTCAAGAAGTATCCCGCGGAACTCGTTCAGCAGGGTCGTGCGGTATTCCGGCAAAACTGCTCGTTTTGTCACGGCCGAGATGCCGCCGGTGGCGAGAACGGTCCGGATCTCACACGGTCGCAACTCGTCAGTTCTGATGTTGACGGCGACAAGATTGCTCCGGTCGTTCGAAATGGGCGTCCGGACAAGGGCATGCCGCATTTCGAACTCTCCGAAGACGACATCCACGGCGTGGTTGCATTCATCCACACGCAGCGCACGAATCTGTTGGCTGGCGGTTCGCATCCCGGAGGACGAAAGGGCGTAGATCCTTCTGACCTGCAAACCGGTAACGCGGAAGCGGGCAAGGAGTACTTCAATGGAGCTGGCGGTTGCTCGAACTGCCACTCGCCAACCGGCGATCTCGCCGGGATCGCGAGCCGATTCCAGGGACTGCCGCTCGAAGAACGGATGCTCTATCCCCGGCACGCGAAATCGAAAGTGACAGTAACTCTAGCCTCCGGCGAGGCTATCAGCGGAACTCTGGCGTACCTGGATGAGTTCACTGTCGGACTTGTCGACTCGAGCGATACATATCGGTCCTGGAGAACGCGCGATGTTCAGTACAAAGTCGATTCGGCCCAGGACGCGCACGTTGCACAGTTTGAGAAGTACACCGATGAAGAGGTTCACAACTTGATGGCGTATTTGCAAACTCTGCGTTAGCTGGACTGCTTGCGATTTACTTGGGAGTTTTATCCAGACATGAATCTCTTGCGGCAAGTTGCCTTACTATTGCTGTGCGCGCTGATGATGGGCGCGTCGACCCAAGCTCAGGCTCAAGGCGCGAGCGAGCAAGTGCTCGTCCATCCTCCGACGGACAGTTGGCCGGGATATCACGGCGATTATTCCGGACGACGTCACACGTCGCTCACGCAGATCACGCCCGACAACGTCAAGAATCTTTCTCTCGCATGGGCTTTCCAGACGAATCAGCCGGCGCTTATCAAGTCTTCTCCTCTACTCGTTGACGGAATTCTTTATTTCACTGTTCCAGAGAACATCTGGGCTGTCGACGCACGGTCCGGGCATCAGATCTGGCATTACACCCATCCGAAAAGCGAAGGAGAGCACATTGGCCACCGTGGCGTCGCGATGTACAAGGGATATCTTTATTTTCTGAGTCCCGATGCGCATTTGATTTCACTGAACGCCAAAGATGGAACGGTGCGCTGGAATGTTTCGGTCGCCGATGTGAAGAAGGGCTACTGGACATCGATGGCGCCGCTGGTGGTGAAGAATCATGTCATCGTCGGAGTCTCGGGAGACTTCGATAACATCAGCGGTTATCTTCGCGCGATCGATCCCGAAAGCGGCGAAACGCAGTGGCAGTGGAATTCCACACCTCCGCCCGGAACTCCGAACCAAACTACCGGCGGCATGACGTGGATGACCGGCACGTACGATCCGGATCTAAACCTTCTTTACTGGGGCACGGGCAATCCTACACCCGTACTGAACGGGTCGACGCGGCCGGGCGACGATTTGTATACGTGCTCCATCGTGGCTCTTAATCCCGACACCGGGAAGCTGGCGTGGGGGTTTTCGGTTTCTCCCCACGATACGCATGATTGGGATGCCGTTGAGACGCCCGTCCTGGTCGATGGAGATTTTCACGGCGAGCCAAAGAAGATGCTGATGCAGACTTCACGGAACGGGTACTTTTTCGTTCTCGACCGCACGAATGGGAAGAGCCTTCTTAGTGTTCCGTATGGTCCTGTGAACTGGACTCTTGGGGTTGATAAGGATGGGCATCCGATTCCGAACCCCAAGAAAGAGCCTGCGCCTGACGGACGCTTGATTGCGCCCGATGAAGGCGGCATGACGAACTATCGTTCTCCGAGTTTCGACACAAAGAACGGCTTGTTCATCGTGGATGCGCACCCCAGTTGGAGCATCTACTTCGCCAAGCCCGCTGACGGAACTTATGGTTGGGCGGGAGCAGACTATGGCGTCTGGGGAAAAGGCACGCTTGAAGCGATCGACTATCAAACGGGAAAGTTGCGCTGGATCCATGAACTTGGGCCGTATGGTGCAGGCTCTGGTGTGCTGACAACCGACTCTGGAGTTACCTTTACCGGCGACGCGCTGGGCAACTTTCTCGCGGTTGATTCAAGCAATGGAAAGACGTTGTGGCATGCAGGATCCGGTTCAGAGATCGCAAGTTCTCCTACGAGCTATGAATTGGATGGGCGCCAGTATGTACTAATGAGTAGCGGCTCTGTGCTTTTCGCGTGGGCGCTACCGGAACAATAGCCGGGAGTTCTCCTTACCTGGATGCGCGAGAGCGATGGTCGAGTTCATCGAGCAGCTTTTGCAGCCTCTGTTTTTGATACGGTTCTGCATCAGCGCGCGAATATACAGGGATTGCGGGTTGAACATCTTTTTGCGCTGTCGCGTAGTTCCCGCGGCGAAGGGCAATTTCTGCGCGGCTTAAATCGAGTGTCGCGGACCAATCGGGAACGCCAACCAACTGCGCAACAACTTTGGGGTCTATGCTGTCGAGAAGCTTCGCTGCTTCATCGAGACGATTTCGTGCAATCAGGCAATCGGCCAGCGTGTCAGCGGTAGCGCCTGTGAGTCCAGCTTTGTCTCCGAAGGCTTTTCGGGCTGTTTCATACGCGTAACGGGCGTTCTCTTCGCCCTCACCAGTGTGTCCGGACCGGCACTGGGCGGTAGAGACGTCTGCCAGAGAAGCAACAGAGAAGAACGCAGATGGACCCTGCTTTTGGACCGCGAGTTGGTGAAGCACCATTCCATCCCGAATCGCGTCGTCCCATCGTCCTAGCGTTCCTTCGCACTGCGCGCGTGTCGCCAAGACTTGCATCGAGAGTTCGTGATCGCGACCTAACTTGGCGACGAAGCTCGGATAAATTTGAGTTGTTTCGTCGACCGCTTCTGCGTTCTTGTTCTGGATCATAAAGGCCTGGGCGAGATTGAGGCGAACGCGCAGCACATCTGGACTGTCAGCACCGCTCGTGCTGGTGTATGCAGAAATCAGTTCACGAAAGAGTTTCTCGGCTTCCACACCGTTTCCCAAGCGGATGTTGGAAAATGCGAGGCGCTGCTTAAACGCGAGACGAGTATTCTCATCGATCTCGGGGACGTTCGCGGCAAGGTCCGACGCGGCCTGAAAATTCTGCTTGGCGGATTTGGCGTTATTGTCGATTAGGGCGATCATGCCGCGAGCGTTGGCTAGCCATACCAGCAGATCGCCACGGAAATGGGTAAGTTTCCCCATTTTTGTTTCCTGGGCGGACAGGATCGCTTTTGCTTGATCCAGAGTTCCGCCCTGGTAGCTACGCGCCTCCAGCGCTGCACGCTGCAAATTGACGATCATTGCGTCCTGAGAAAGATCGCCGTCGGATTGCGTAAACAGCGCCTGGGCCCGCTCGTACTCCTGGCGCGCATCCGGGTAGTCAGTTCGCAGATCAAGAGCGCGTGCAATGGTCTGATGCAACTGAGCGGCAATCTTCGGCTCGTTCGCAAATTGCCGATCGATTGCGGGAGATGCGCGCTTGACTGCATCCGTCAAAGTCTCATCAGCCTTCCCGCTGTTGAATGGATTGCTTCGACCGAGGAGATCATTCGCCAGAAAACGATTGACCGCGCTGGCGATTTCGGTCTGGCGGTCGGCAATTGTGCGTTCAACCACGGCCCGGCGGTAGAGGAACAGGCTTGTTCCGAGGCCGATTGCGAGAGCGACGACCGCAGCATAGATCCAGGGTCGCCGAGCCCTGGCGTCAGACAATTCCTTCTCTGCCGCGGCAGCACGTCTCTCGGCCTGTTGGACCCAGTCTCGTTTAACTCGTCGTTCCTCCAGAGTTCCGAGACGGGCCGCGAGTTCGGCAGCGCTCTTGAGCCGTCGAACGGGATCTCCGCAAGCAGCTTCGGCGATATCTTCCCGGAGCAGAGGATCAGTTACATCAGCTTCCCAGCCGGGCGAAAGGGGCTTGCGGAAGTCTCCGACGATCAACTGATAGAGAATCACTCCGAGCGCATAAACATCGGACGAGGTCGTGGGTGAATGTCCACCCAGAACTTCCGGTGCAAGATACGTAAGAGTGCCCGTGAGGGTGGAGTCGGCCGTGGCGGTCTGAGTGAAGCCGAGGTTTGTGATTCCCATGGCACTCAGACGGGCTGGTTCGGCCAACGCTCCACTGCCAAAATCAGCGACTTTTATCTGGTGATCTTCGCCTTCTGAACTCACCAGAACGTTGGCGGGTTTCAGGTCCTTATGAAGCACCCCCACTTCATGGGCGGCCGCCACGGCCTTGGCCATGTCGACGAGCATCCGCAATCGCGATGCGAGCGGAACTTTTAGCAATCCTCCCTGAGATTCGGCCCACTCAGCCAGGTTGAGGCCGCCGTATTCGCTCTCCAGAAAAAATGGTGGCGCATCAAAATTCCATTCCAGCACGCGGACAAAATCCGGGCGATCACCGAGCGATTCGCGAAGGAAGCGGGCTAGAGTTACTTCCCGCTTGAGGCCTTTGAGTTCGACTCCATCAGAGGCGAACTTGAAGACCCGGGATTCGTGGGTTTTGGGATTTTCGGCGATCCATACTTCGCTTGATCCGGCAAACTCAAGAGAGCGGGTCAGCCGCCATTGATCCCGTCCGGGGACCTGGTCTCCCACCTTGAGTCCCAGTTCAGGTGACAGGCCGCCGGTCAGCGGTCTGCTTTGCACGGGAACGGCCAGACGATAGCCGGTCCGCGGGACGGTAAGGATGGTCAGCTGATCTTCGTCCCCGAGCGCCTTGCGCAGCTTTGAGATCGCCGTGGCCAGAGACCCATCCACCACCGCTGTACCCGGCCAAACCGATTCGAGCAATTCATCTTTCGTTACAACTTCTCCTGCGTGCTGAAGGAGATGGGAAAGGACTTCCAGCGGCTTCGATTCGAGATCAACGGCGCTCCCACTCACCCGCAATTCACGCCGCAGTTCGTCGAACTCGCAGTTGGCGAATTTCCACAGGCGCGCAGACGGATCGCGGACTCCCGCGGCGGAATCATTGCGAATCATGGATTTAGCTTTCTTTAGAGTTCTTTAGAACTCCGTCAGGACACGAAACGGGGGAGTGTGCAAACTTGCGATCCAACAGCACCTCGGGCGCTATAGCTCGGGTGCGGTTGCCACAGAAACCGCCCCGAGTATAGCAAAAAGCGGTCTCGCCCGGGGTCTGAGATTCCAGAACCCGTCAATGGGGAAAACAGATACACCCGAGGAGGCACCATGAATTTCGCAGGCACCTTCAGTTTCAATCGGCTGCTGGCCGTCTCCGTCTTCGCTTTAGCCGGATTTTTCGCCGTGTCGGCCAGCGCGCAAACCTACACCAAGCTCTACACCTGGCCGGAGGATACCCGGAACGACACGGGCATTGGGCTGGCCGGACTCATGACTCAAGGGCGTGATGGCAATATCTATGGCACAGTCGGCGACGACAATACCAACGCCGCTGGAAGTGCCTTCAAAATGACGCCTTCCGGTACCTTCACCCGAATTTACAGCTTCTGTTCGCTCGCCAAGTGCGCTGACGGATCGCAGCCCTGGGGTGGGCTAAGCTTGGGGAAGGATGGCAATCTCTACGGGACGACGATGTGGGGAGGGTCGCTCAGTTCAGGCACTGTCTTTAAGCTCACTCCCGCAGGTGCCTTAACAACCGTGTGGAACTTCGACAATGGCACCGACGGCGGCGCTCCATGGTATCCGCCACTGCAGAATCTAGTGGATGGGGACTTTTATGGCGTAAGCAACACACAGTACTCAGGCGACTACGGAGCGTTCTACAAGCTGGTGCCCACAACAACCCCGCCATACAAAGAGTCGGTCCCCATCAACTTTAACTATACGGATGGAAATGATCCGAACCTGCCGACGCAAGGAACGGACGGCAACTTCTACGGATCTACTTTGTCTGGCGGGACCAAAGGGCTGGGGCTTATCTACAAGACGACGGCGTCCGGCGTAGAAACGATATTTCACAACTTCACGGGCTATGCGACCTCCAATGCTGATGGAGCCTATCCGATTGGCGTGATGGTCGAAGGAAACGATGGTGCCTACTACGGAGTTACCTGGCAAGGCGGTTCGAGCAATCTGGGAACTGTCTTCAAAGTGGCGTCGAATGGAACCTACACGCTGCTGCATAGTTTCACGGGGCACCCGGACGGCGCGTATCCCCGATCCGGACTGATTCTCGGCAGCGACGGGAATTTCTACGGCACCACGCTTAATGGCGGGACGGCAAATGACGGCGCAATCTACAAAGTTACACCATCAGGGCAGGTCACTATTCTCTACAACCTCTGTTCGCAGTCCGGTTGCGCGGATGGCTTCTCGCCGGTGATTCCACTCTTGCAACACACAAACGGAAAATTTTACGGAAGCACAAGCGGCAACTCGCTTGGCGGGAGCTATTTCTATAGCCTCGATGTGGGGCTCGCTCCTTTCGTAAAGATGGTGAACTGGGGTGGGAAGGTCGGAAACACGGTTGAATTGCTGGGTCAGGGATTTACGGGCACGACCGGAGTATCGTTCAATGGCGTAGCAGGTACGTTCAAAAACGTGTCTGACACCTACCTGACGGTCGTAGTTCCAGCGGGTGCACTGACCGGAACTGTGACAGTTACGACATTCACTGGTTCGATGGCCAGCAATCGCGCGTTCCTGGTCCTGCCAACAATTATCAGTCTTAGTTCTTCAAGCGGAACCGTGGGTTCAAAGGTCACGATTACGGGCATGAGCTTCACGCAAACGATCAAAGTGACGATCGGCGGCAAATCTGCGCCGTTCACCGTTAACTCTGACACGCAAGTGACGGCCGCAGTGCCTCCTAGCGCATTGACAGGACAGAAAATCACAATAACTACGGCAGGAGGACCTGCCTCGAGCCCAGGCACCTTCGCAGTAGTGCCGCTGATAACGGGTTTCAGTCCACTTAGCGGGCCTGTTGGAACTTCTGTGACGATCAACGGGTACAGCTTCACAGGAACAACGCAGATTACATTCGGCGGAGTGCCGGCAACCAGCTACGCCGTCATCAACGATAAGCAGGTGGACGCACTGGTTCCGACCGGCGCAGTTACGGGTCCGATCTGCATAACTACCCCGGGAGGTACGGGCTGTAGCACAACCAGCTTCACCGTGACTCATTGATTTGTGATTGCACTTGGATCCAAGGCCGTCCGACTCGGGCGGCCTTTTTCTTGTCGTGGGCGGATCCATTAGCCCCCCCAGCGACAACCTTTCTCGGCCGTGGCTCTCGGCATTCCACCTTTGAAATTGTGACAACGGCAAATGACAAACGGGGCGATCTATATCATAATCGGGGACCCCTCGCTACAGACGGCGTTCATCAATTCTGCCGAGAGTCTCAAGCGGGTGATGCCTGAGTTAGCGATAACCGTTTTCGGCCAGTTCCCTATCGAGTCGCGCGTTTTTGAAGGCGTCGTACAAGTAGAGTCCAGCGGCGACGGTTTTTACGATAAGACCCGCTTCATTCAGCCGAGTCGGTACGAGCAGAAATTGTTTGTTGATGCGGACACTTACATTTGTGGAATCAACCTCTGACATCTTCACGCTTCTGGAGAAATTCGATTGTGCCGGCACCCATGAAGAATATCCAAGCACAGACTGGTGGAATCATCATCAGAGACCCCGATATTCCGAAACAGCTTCCCGGGATTCAATACCGGAATCCTCGGTTTCAAACGATCGACAGTGATGGACCATGTGCTTAACGACTGGTCGGAGCTTTAGCGAGAATTCATCCGGCAGAACCCCGGGAAGAAAATCAATGATCAGCCTTTTTTTCGAGCTGCCATGTACAAGAATAATGTTCGGATTGCCACCCTAACCCGAGAGTACAAGTGCAAATTTCGTGGCAAGGTTACCTGAACGGAAGGGTAAAAATCCTTCACGGTCATGTCGATCTTGAATTGAAAAAGGAGTTTGTGGACAAGGCCATCTCTGTCTCGAATGCCAGCAGCAAGCCTCGGGTGTACATCGCCGGCACCATCTATGAGCAGAAGCTGGTGGCGCGGATTGTCGATAGGCGTAAACTCGGCCTTGTGGGTCGTTTCCCCCTACTGCCTGAGCCCGTCTTAGTCGCCAATGCAAAACACCTTGCAAAGATCATTAAGGAACGTGGCGCCTTACAGGTAATCTCGCGCGTTCTTCGACGAAACTGGAAGAGCAGTACCCTTTGATCAAGCTTTCCGCGAAAAACAGTTTTTGCGCGGTTCTCAGAGCCGCATTCCCGCCGTTTGTATTATCCCGCCGTTTTCGTCTGCCCTGAATATGAGGCCGGTTCTTCATCCGTTCTACGCGAGTTCGATATCAATGTCTTCAGCAGGCTACTGCTGGCGGGTTCCCAGCAATCCTCGTATCGATACCTTTTGCCTTCGGGAACATAGAGGCGAGCCGGAATCTCCAGAATCTCATTTGGATGGTTTAGCGGCGTTCCCAGTCCAAAGCGTACAAACTGTTCGATATAGCCATAAGGAGATGACTCCAACCATTTACAGAGGAAGCAAGGCACTCCATGCGATGCACACTCCATAACGACCGTTGACAGGACTGTGATTCCAAACCAGGTCTTATCCAACAAAACCGAACTGAGCGGCCCAGTCACGAATCGCAAGTTCTTTCGTTGCTCAACACTCAAAAAACGCGCAACAATTTCCTTGCGTTCGGTCAAACTCTCGGCTGGATGGAGCTTGATGATTAATCGCTTCTTCTCTTTAGCCATAACCTTGGATAGTGGAAGCAGGAGATCGGCATACACGTCTTGTGCTCTTCCACCGGTAGTCTCATACGGCTCAGAGAAAAACACGATGTATGGGCGGTCTTGATCGCGCCAAACCGCAGATTTCGCGCCCGTCGTGGAAGAGGGAGCGCCCATCACGATTTTTTGGGCAGGCACGGCACACAGTCTGGTCAGGTAGTCCTGCTCCATCTTGCCCTTTGCAAGAATCACATCGGCGTTGCACTCCTTGACCATGCATCGTCCGTCAAGGGCACCGTGATGACAGGAAATCGTCCGTAATCCTCGTTGTTTGGCAAGAAGCAGTGGGATATGCGTGAATGGGTTCGTATCGTCGGCGCAAAGGACCGCCTTTACCGGTTCTGATTCCAGAACGTTTTTCCACGCATCCCGAACCCGAAGTCCGTGCTCAAAGTAGTAGTCAAAAGGCTTGAAGGAGTCACACCTCGAAATGATGTTGTATTCAGGAACGTCCTCTAGTTTTTTTCGAAGAACACCCCATTGAGCCAGTAAATCCTTGGATTCGGACCTAATCGCAGAGGAGCGACCATCTGCATAGGATGCCAGCCATGCAGTTGAGACATTTGCCGGAACATCTTGGAGCCATCCACTTCGTCTGGTGGCGACCATGAGAAAACTAACATCCGGGACTGTGTGTGCATATGCGACGCCAATTCGCGATACGTTCACATAGGCTGTGGGCAATAAGACGATGTCGTGGCTCTGAGCTTTCGGTCGCCGATTGAATTGCCGGCGAAATTGATAGCCCGCATCAGCCTTGTCCCAGAAAATTTCAATGAGCTGCCGCAGTGGGAATTTCTGAAAGGTCCTGAAGTAGTGCCCGGCACCACGCGAACGCATTGGGGTCAGAAGCTCAACTCGGCGGCCCAGAATTAAACTCAGCGCTTGGGAGTGGAATCCGGCACCTGAGACCGATACTTCGTCACTGGGCTCGATCGTCTGCGCAAGTTCCTCCAACAGAATAGCTGTCTCTAATTGCTGATGGACAAGAATGGAGAGCAACCTCCACCAATCCAATCCAAGGTGATCGCAAAGTTTGTTCTTACCCAAAGCCAGGAGTGCACGAACCCTCTGGATTTCTCGATAGTTTCCTCTGAATTCATCAAGAAAACTAATTGGACATCCGAATTTTGCAGCAGCCTCCGCATACGAGCGAACCCCGCCGCGCCCCAGATCGATGACGCGGTCCCACTCGGAACTTGCCCAGGGACCATCGAGAAGAGTGTCTTCCGGCCGGATTAAAAGGACTCTCATGAAGTGTGTAGCACGACAGTGTTGGCAGCTACCTTTCCCATTTGCTTTTCGCACGTCGACCCGAGACGTGCCTGGGATAGTGTCGCCGAAATTATATCGGAAGTAGTTCAGGGCGCTGACAGTTCACTTATAGAAATGTCCCGGCCCACTCGATATCTGTCCATATCAATGCACTCCACGCGAGAGCGGACCCTTCTGAAAGATCTCCCAGACTTCCACGAGAGCTGCCTTCACCTCTGTTGCGAGATGGAGCATCTCTCAAGGGCTGTGAGGT
>DATJWZ010000610.1:0-22292 GCA_035500795.1 Candidatus Eiseniibacteriota bacterium
AGAAAGAGAGGAACCACCACGCCGATCAATCCCGCGCTGACGCCCTGAAGCAAGCGTCCGAGGACGAGCGAACTGTAGCCTTGCGATAGCGCGATCACTGGGATACTGACCACGAACATCAAACCGCTCAGGGCCATGAGGGACCTGCGTCCCATCCAGTCGGCGAGCAGTCCGGCGAAGAGAGTAGAGATCACACTGCCGAGCAACACGGCAGCGACAACGGTCGAGAGTTGGCTTCGTGTGAAGGTCGATGTCGCCTCGACGTAGGGAAGTGCGCCGGCGATGATGCCGACATCGACGCCATAAAGGAGTCCTCCGAGGCCCGATACGATGAGGAGAAAACGATTGTAGAAAACCTTCTTGTCGTCGAGAAGCGCAGGGTTGCTGGTCGCGGCTTGGGATGTCATATGAATATCAGGAGCCACACGTTCGTTTCTTCCAGATCGCTTAAGCCGATCGGATACGTGCAGGATTGTTGAAGCGCAACCCCGAATTGTAGCGTAGGAAACAGCCAATTCAGACGAAAGTGCTATAGATGCGATCAAAAAATCGTGCTGACGGCTAGTTCTCACGCACAGTGTCTAGCGTGCCGGCGAGGTACGACGTTCGGCAGATATAGCGCTGCATCTTGCCGCTTGTTGTACGCGGAAGACTCCAGGGCGTGACGAGCACAATGTCATCAACATGAAGATCGTGCGTCTCGCTGATGGAGCTTGAGATGCGTGCTGTGATCTCTTGCAGGATTTCGGGACTAAGGCGCACATCGACTTCCTGAGTCAGAACGAGGTGCTCCAGACCATCGCGTAAAACGGAAAATGCCGCGCCGCTCGAGGGTTGAAGTGCCGGATGCGAGCGCTGGGCGGTGAACTCCAGATCGTGCGGATAGTAATTCTGTCCGCGGATGATGATCAGGTCCTTGATACGGCCGGTAATGTAAAGCTGATTTTCGTGCAGGAATCCCAAATCGCCAGTGCGGAGATAGGACCCGTCACCATTCGCGAGCCGCGCCTGGAATGTTTCGGCAGTTTCCACTGGGCGGTTCCAGTATCCAGCGGCAACGCTCGGGCCTTTCACCCAGACTTCACCGACGCGACCAGCGGGAACGGGCTCGCAAGTGCCTGGGTCAACGACGCGAACGTCGAGATTTTCGGCAGCATGTCCGCTGCTTACCAGCCATAATTCATCCTCGACAGAGATTGGCCGTTGAGCTTGATCTTTTTCCAAACCCTCGCGTGATACTGCTTTGAACTGAACGCCGCTGCCTTGCCGGTCCATGCCGGTGGACATCAACGTAGATTCCGCGAGGCCATAGCATGGATGGAACGCCTGGCGATCGAATCCGCAGCGGGCGAACTTCTCAGCGAACTCGTCGAGTGTCTGTTTGCGAATGGGTTCGGCGCCGTTGAAGGCAACCTTCCAGGTACTGAGGTCGAGTTCGTCCACTTCTTCATCGCTGATGCGGCGGACACACAGGTCGTAAGCGAAATTAGGCCCGCCGCTGCACGTCGCGCGGAACTGGCTGATGGCCTGCAACCAGCGGACGGGCCGCTGCAGGAACGCCACCGGAGACATCAGCGTGACTGGGAAGCCTGTATAAAGAGGCTGAAGCAGCCCACCCATTAATCCCATGTCGTGATACGGAGGCAGCCAAAAAACGGTCGAGCTATTCGTATCGAGAGGAAAGTTCTTCTCGATCGCGGCCGTATTGTGCACGACATTGCCGTGGGTAAGAGTCACCCCTTTGGGGAATGCAGTTGAGCCGGAGGTGTATTGGAGAATTATTGGTGTTTCCGGCCGGATCTCGTCGATTGGAAGAGGGATTGGGGTGTTAACTGAAAGGTTATCGGTGGCGAGCATCCGGATCCTGGAAAGAGGGCTATCCGGCTGCCGGAAAATGCTCTTCGGAGCGTCGAGTAGACTGCGGGTTGTCAGCAGGACGGCGGGCTCCGAATTCGCAACAATCGATTCCAAGCGGGTCATCGGACGATTCGGACGGGGGGCATACGACGGCACCGCAATGACCCTGGCAAACATGCAGGCAAACAGCGCGACAATGTAATCCAGCCCCGGGGGATAGATCAGAAGGGCCCGATCCCCAGGCGAACAATGTTGTAAAAGCACGGAGGCAGTGGAGCGTGCCAGCTGGTCAACTTGTTCATAAGTAAGCGAATGCTGCTCCTTGCCGGACAGGAATCGATAAAGGACGTCCTGACCCCGTCGCGAGGCCCGCTCCCTTAGGATTTCCACAAAAGTGCGATCGGTAGACACGGAACTGGTGGATCCCATCAGACTTTTAACCACCCCCAAGACGACGTTGAGTGCGATTTTACTTAGCGATGACGATGTCACCAAGTGGAGATTCGGGCGTAGTCAGCGTAATCAGCCCCCTGCTCTTGGCTAGAGAAGAAAGTCTCTTGACACTCCGATTAGGATGTAAGCAGTTAGCTGGTTTTCGGGGAGCTGCCAAAAGCCACGTCCGCTGGCAGCTTCAGGGGCATTCAAACAACTACTCCCTCAGCGTTGTAAAGAAGAACTCATGGAATTAGTGTGTGAGGTAAGAGAGACTTCACTGCCTGCGATTCGTGTGAGCCAGGAAGCACTGGCGTTGCAACGGAAGATTGCCTTCTGGGTTGTGCTGATTCCGTTCCTGGCATTGCTGGTGGGCGTCGTTTTGCTGGCGCGCTCGTCCGTGGGACGAATCGAACTGACTCTCCTACTGGGGATGTACTGGGCCAGCCACATCGGCGCGGGCCTGGGTTTCCATCGCTATTTTTCTCACCGTTCATTCCAGACCACGAAGTCGTTTCGCGCGTTGCTTGCCATTCTTGGATCGATGGCGGCGCAAGGTCCCGTAATGCAGTGGGCCGCGACCCATCGGCGGCATCACCAATTCAGCGATCGTGAAGGAGATCCCCATTCGCCCTACGTTCATGCTCCCGGATTGTGGAACCGGCTTTGTGCGATTTGGCACGCGCACGTCGGATGGTTGTTCAAGCCGCAGGTGAACGATTGGGTTCTCTACGTTCCGGAGTTGGTGAAGGACAAGATGCTGATGCGGATCAACCGGCTGTATTTCATCTGGGTCCTTGCCGGGCTGGCAATTCCCGCTGCGATGGGAATGTGGCTGATCGGTGGATGGCACGGAGCGTTTGACGGCTTTCTTTGGGGTGGCCTGATCCGAATTGCTCTCGGTCATCATTCCATCTGGAGCGTGAACTCGATGTGCCATTTATTTGGCACGCGGCCGTATCGGAGCAATGACAACAGCCGCAACAATTTTTTTCTGGCAATTGCAGTTTTCGGGGACGGTTGGCACAACAATCATCACGCCTTTCCCAGTTCGGCGTTTCACGGACTGTCGTGGTGGCAGATTGATCTACATGGTTATTTTTTGCGGTTTTTGGGTTTGTTTGGCCTGGCCTGGGATATCAAGCGGCCTTCGCCTAGCGCGCTAAGACAGAAAGAAAGAGCAAAGGCCGATCTCCCCCAAGTGGCCTGATCATCGAAAAGGAGCGAGCGTGGGCTTACTAGACAAGTTACGGGGAAAAAAGCACGAGGTAATGCAGTCAACCGAACCTGTTACGGAAACCATTCTTCAGGATTGGCTGGTGACGCAGATTGCAGCGGTTGCCCAGATCCAGCCGGAAGACGTGGATGTTGATCGTCCGTTTGCCGAGTTTGGAATGGACTCCATGCAACTGTTCCAGCTTTCGGGTGATCTGCAGAAATTTCTGGGACGCGAAGTGTCTGAAATCGTGGCGTGGGATTATCCGACCGTCGCTCTGCTCTCGAAGCACTTGACCGCAGATTCGGAGGTTCCGGTAACCACCAACGTGGTGGAAGAGGAAGAACTGGCGGTGGAGTCGCGGTCATGAGCACGCAAGCTAGTGCTGTACGCAAGCCGATCGCGATGACGCGCGACGGAATGCGCCTGCAGCGAATCGTCGCCTTCCTCGTGATGGTGATGCCGATCCTGGGGACGATTACGGCGGTGTTCCTGGGGATTCGGAACGGCATCGGATGGCTCGAAATTGGGATCTTCGTCTTCATGTACCTGGTGACGATGGGCGGCATGACCGTCGGCCTGCATCGTTACTTTGCGCACCGCACGTTCGAGACTGGTCCGCGGATGCGCCTGTTGCTCGCGATCACTGGATCGATGTCGACCCAAGGGCCGTTATTGTCGTGGGTCACGATTCATCGCAAGCATCATGCGTTCAGTGATCGGCCGGGAGATCCACATTCTCCGCACATTCACGAGAACAAAGTTTTCGGTATGCTCAACGGACTCTGGCATGCGCACATCGGGTGGATGTTCACGGAAAATTCCAACGACTGGAGTTTCTCGCGCGATCTGATGGGAGACCGCCAGCTGTTCTGGGTGCACCGCACTTATCTGTACTGGGTCGGGCTGAGTTTTCTGCTTCCGGCGGTGCTGGGTGGCCTTATTATGCGAACCTGGTACGGTGCCTTGCTGGGCTTTATCTGGGGAGGTCTGGTGCGCTGCTTCATCGTGAACCAGGCGAGTTGGTGCGTCGGATCTGTCTGCCATTATTTTGGATCGAAGCGCTTCGACCTTGATGATCACAGTGCCAATAACTACATTGTTGCCCTGTTTACGATGGGTGAAGGCTTGCAGAACAATCATCACGCGTTTCCCAGCGCCGCGCGCCACGGAATGTTCTGGTGGGAGCCCGACTTCAGCGGAAACATCATTCAGCTAATGAATGCAGTGGGCCTGGTTTGGAATACTTACCATCCGACTCGGGATACAATGGATCGGCTGCGCAAAGCCGCTTAATTTAGGTATGCTGGGCTGATCGATGGCGGATCAGCCCCAGTGCTCTGTCCCCCTTCTGATCCCCATCTCATGTGAGCGAAAGGAACACTTGCGACCGATTGCGATCATCGGTGCGTCTTGCCGGTTTCCGGGAGCCAGCGGGCTTCAGGAATTCTGGGAGTTGCTGCGCAACGGGCGTAATGCAGTCACTACCGTGCCCAAGGACCGATGGGACACGGATGCGATCGTAAATCAGAATCCCGAGTCACGCGCGAACGTTGCTACTCGGCACGGGGCTTTCCTTCGAAACATCCGGGAATTCGATTGTGCGTTTTTCGGAATCTCTCCGCGTGAAGCGGCTGCGATGGATCCGCAGCAGCGCTTGTTGCTCGAGACAGCCTACGAGGCCTTCGAGGATGCCGGCATTCCCATGCAGCGGCTGGCCGGATCGGAGACGGCTGTTTACGTCGGAATTGGTCCCGGGGATTACGGCCGCATGTGCGCGCAGCCGTGGGAGAGCGTTACGGCGCACTATGTGACGGGGAATTTTCTATCGACTGCGGTGGATCGCCTTTCCTATTTTTTCGATCTTCGCGGGCCGAGCATGTCGGTGGATACGGCTTGCTCGTCTTCGTTAGTGTCGGTGCATCTTGCGTGCCGCAGCCTAGAAACGGGCGAGGCCGACCTCGCGCTGGCCGGTGGAGTGAATGCCGTGCTGGCGCCGACTCTCAGCATTTCTCTTGCGAAGGCTGGGGCGCTCTCTCCGACAGGCCAATGTAGGTCGTTCGACGCCGAGGCCGATGGATACGTTCGTGGTGAGGGCGCGGGGTTCGTTGTCCTGAAGGATCTGGAGACGGCGCTTGGCGATGGCGATCGCATCTACGCGATCATTCGTGGGAGCGCTGTGCGACAGGGCGGACGGCGCAACGGGATCACCGCACCGGGTGGGTGGGGTGAAGAGGCCGCCATCAAAGCCGCATGGGACGCGACTGGAGTTTCGCCCTCGCAGGCTGATTATGTAGAGGCACAGGCGACTGGCACGCCTTTGGGTGACGCTATCGAGGCGAATGCCATCAGCAAGATTTTCGGCGGCAGGAATGGACGCGGGCCGTGCCGTATTGGATCGGTCAAGACGAACATTGGGCATTTGGAAACGGCAGCGGGGATTGCGAGCCTCATTAAAGTCGCGCTCATGATGCACCACGGTGAATTGGTGCCCAGCCTCTATCCGTTAAATCCCAATCCGCATGTAGATTTGACGAAACTCGGACTTTGCGTGCAGAACCAAGTCGAGGAGTGGCGGAGCCTGAATGGTTCTGAGCGTGCGGCGGGAGTCAGTGCCTTTGGCATGGGAGGCACGTATGCGCATCTCTGCCTGAGCAGCGCTGGAAAAGAGCCTGTGCCGCAGGAAGTTCGTAACTTGCCGGCACTGCTGCTTCCGCTTTCAGGGCGCCATCCAGACGCGCTACGGCTGCTTGTTGAGGCGACCGCGGATTTAATTGAGAAATCGGATAGCGAAGCCGTGCTTGAATTGTGCCGCGCGGCCGCCATTCGGCGAACACATCACGAGTATAGGGCCGCGTTCGCGGCGCTCTCGGCAACAGATCTGGTTCGTTCAATGCGAGAGTGGCTTCGGGCTGGCGTGCCGGGCGCCAAGGTCAGCGGAAAACGCAAACTGGCGGTGCTGCTGCCTGAAAATGATGACTTCAGGGATGCGGTTCCAGTTCTAAGACGGGAGTACGGTTCGGTAAATCAAGGCGAAGACGAGAGTTTCGAATTTCTTCTGAACCTTCTCGGTGGCTGGGGAATTCGTCCGTGTGAAATCTTTCATCACGACAACGGTCGCATCGTCAAAGTATCCGGGTCCAGTTCTGCGGGTGAAGGAACTGCCGTGGAGTTAGAACAATTGAGAGGTATGCGGGCGGACGTCCTCGATCTCACGAGCAAAGGAGTTCTCGGAAATCTTGAGCGTTCCACCGGTATAAAACTGAAAGGCTTCAGTTCCGCAGAGCCGATTTTCTTGACTCCCATGCGTTTGGTTGGAGAGCTGTATGCACTGGGGTATCCGGTTGCGTGGGCGCACTTGTATCCGGGAACAATCAGGCAACTGGAATTACCAAGCTATCCGTGGCAGCATCGAGAACATTGGGTAGATGCTCTCAATTCGGAGATCGCCCCGCTGTCGGGCATGCAAAATGAGCCGCAGAGAGAGCAACAGAGTCGGGTCGTTCCTCTGGCAAATGACAATCTTAGGTCCGTGCTCGCGCGATTGAGCGGCCTTCCTTTAGAGCAAGTACGTCCGGACTCCTCGCCAGCTGAGCTCGGCATCGACTCGCTACTCACCCTGGAGCTTCAGGAACAACTTCGGCGCACTTGTGGTGTGCAGGTTGCGGTTGAAAGTCTCGTTCAGGTGAAAAGTGTCCGGGAGTTGGAGTCTCTCGTTGAGGCACTAGCGAAAACTGTGGCGAGCGGTGGATTCGCTGCGGCAGTTGCGAAGAAGGGCGCAGTCGAGATCGAAGAAGCATCCCTCGACGATTACGAGAAGATTGCAGGAGTTGTTCTTCGTAGTGGGTTGGGTATCAAAGTGCGAGAGGAGTGGGAACACCTCTGGACCGGGAACCCCGTTCGCAAGAAGCATCCGGATTGGCCGATTGGTTGGGTCGTGAGAGACAGGGAAGTGATTGTCGGTTATCTCGGGAATATTCCACTGAGTTATCGACTTGAGGGGCGCGATGTTCTTGGCTCAGCTTTGCACGGATTCGCTCTGGAATCCTCGCACCGAGGACTCGGGCTACTTTTGCTGAACCGACTGCTGGAATTCGCTCCGCAGGTGGAATACTTCGTGGGAAGCAGCGCTAATGCGAATTCGTCGGCAGTGCTCGACCGCATCGGCATCAATCGTGTTCCGGTTGGAGACTGGCAGAATTCATCCTTCTGGATCACGAACTACGACGGGTTTGTCAGCAGCGCGATCTCGAGAAAGGGACTGCCCAAGTTCATGGCGGGCGCGGGATCCGCGGCGCTTAAGGCATACAACAAAATTTCAAAGCCGGGGTGGCCGTCTCAGAAGCACGAACTCTCGCGGCATAGCGCGCTGGATGAGCGATTTGATGTTTTTTGGGAAGAGATGCAACGTACTTACCCGAGCCGCTTCCTGGCAAACCGTTCACGTGAATCTTTGCAATGGCACTTCAAGTTTTCTTTGGCGCAGAAAGGAGCCTGGATTGTGACTCACGAGGTTCAGTCCCGGGTGGTTGCGTACGGTGTCTTTCAGCGTCAGGATTATCGCGAAATCAACCTGCAAAGAGTGCGACTGATCGATCATCAATCGCTATCGGGTTATGAAGATGTTTTGTCCTCGATGCTGGCGTGGGGATTGAATGAAGCTCGCAGCCAGGGCATTCACATGCTTGAGGCATTTGGCTTCCGCCGGGAGAAGCAACAAGTCATCGACCAACTTGCGCCGCACCGTCGCAAACTGAATGCCTGGGGCTACTTCCACAAGATTGCCTCTCCCGCTCTTGAGCGCGCATTGCAGGATCGCGATGCGTGGGATCCGTCACAGTACGATGGGGATTCCAGCCTATAACGCTATTTTCCCGACACTAATTTTCAGATGCGTTCACGCAGACGCCTTCACCGGAGTGTCGAAAAGACATTCTGGATGCCTATCGCAGAAGAGGCGGCAAGGGTGGAGGAAACTACGCAAATTGGGGTAACGCGCATTGCCTCCAAATCTGACCTTGGAAATCGTGTGCCAGAATGCCACGTCGGCGACAAAGGTATGTGTAACGCAGTAGCAACAAAAATACATAAGCATCCGACGATGTGTGTGGATTCGGCCGAGGCGATTGCCATACCGGGAGAGCGGCTGGATCAACACGCGATAGCGTAAAATCGTCGAGGATGCCTCTATTTGGCCCCGTAGCTCAGATGGATAGAGCAGCGGTTTCCTAAACCGTTGGTCGGCAGTTCGACTCTGCCCGGGGCCCCCACTCCGTGTGAAACGTTCTGGAGTAATTCGTAAGGAATTGTCTGCGCCTGTGCCTGTGCCGCTTCCGGAAGTAACACCGTAGAGGTTGCCGTTGGGACGAAAGGCCTCATCGAGGCACTGGCCCTCGGCACAGGCGGCAGAAATCGATGACATCACGAGGTAGGCATAAAAGGTTACAACCCGAAGACATTTCCTTGACATGACATCTTCACAATGGACGAAGGGCGATTCGGAGATTGCTGCACCAAATCGTCGAAGATGCGAGCACACGAACGCAGTTCGAAAATCTGTCTATCCAGCAGGTTGCTTTTCGTGGAGGCCGACGGACTTCTTGGGTTCGGCCGTTCCAACTGAAGGACATGTGGATGACGAGGGGTGTGATAGACGGAATGATGACAACCGATTTTCTCAAGCGCGAGGTCCACACTCCGCTTTGCGAGACTTTTGTCGTCGCAGGAGCTGCCGCCGAAATTCGCACGAATTCCGAATCTATCCTGGCCATCGCGGAACAATGTTTTCCTCGTCTGCAAGCTAGACCTTCCGTCTGTGAACTGCGGATGCGTCTCTGGGCCGATCAGGACGGAGCTTCCCGGCCACCATGGCCATTGCCCTATTTCCGCGGGCTCGGCCGTTTGATATTTGGAGGATTCGATTCCGAGAGCTCCGTGATTATTGATTTGGCGTCACGGCGAATTTCCGGACGATTTTCCACAGCAATGGCAGCCGATGATCACTACTGGAAACGAGTAATTTTTCCCCGGCTGATCACCGGCGTCGGACCGGCGATTGCGGTAACGGAACTCCACTGTGCTTGCCTCAGCTGGAATGGATGCGGTCTCGTTCTTTTCGGGGTTCCGGGCGCCGGAAAGTCCACTCTTGCTCTGGCACTAGCGCGGCATGGCTTCTCTCTGTTGTCGGAGGATTGGACATACTTTTCGCGGTGTGATGCTGATCTTGCAGCCTGGGGCCTTCCCTCAGGAGTGAAACTGCTTCCGGACACCATCCGGCATTTCCCCGAGCTTGCAGAATTTGAAACGAGCATTGGTTTGAACGGGGAAGAGTCATATCAGATGCAGCCTGAGCGGGATTTCGGCATTTCGTTAGCGCACTGCTGCCGGCCTAAATGGCTGGTATTGCTGGATCGTGAAGAAAAAGCGGTCTTTGACATCTCAATGATGTCTTCGGATCAAGCGGCAGAGATTTTGTGCCGAGATCTGCTCGCCCAATCTGCGAAAGTATTTGACCAGCAAAGAAGAATGGTGCAGAGATTAGTGGCGAATGGTTGCTGGCGATTGCGGTTCGGTGGAAATGCTCAAGACGTGGCGTCCGCTTTGGCAAACCATTGCCTGAGCGAGTCAGAGTCGTTCTCAGAAACGGCAGCCGACTGATCATGCTGGCACAGACTATTCACAACGACATTTTCCATCGATTCACTCCGACGCCGTTGTACCTCGACTTCTCGATCATGGGACGACGAATGCGCTTGGAAACAAATAGTACTGCGGTCCGATCGCATGTTCGAAATGTCTCAGAGAGGTACAGGCACGTCGAGCAGCAATCGCATGACTTTATCTGGCGGATCGTTTCTGACCGGAGCTCGGGCTTGCGTTCACCGCTGTCCCGGCGGATCGGATTCTCTGATGGAGGCCTGCGCTTCGTCAATTTCAATCAACGCAGTTTCCTCGCGGTCGATATCGATGCCCATGAGGCGATTGCTTTCTTATCGGAGGAACTCTGTGGAGATGAGATGGGCTTTTACTCGATAGTTCTCTCCGATCTATTTGATCTGAGTTCGGCGATGCTCGGTCTCACGGAGATCATGGCTGGGTGCGTAGCGCTCGACGGCCGTGGGCTACTCGTCTTCGGTTCGCCTAGAAGCGGGAAAACAACTGCTTGTTACTGGGCTGGAAAGATGGGGATGGAATTTCACGGCGATCAAGTTACTTGCCTTGAGCTAATTTCGGGAAAGCCGAAAGCCTGGGGCCAATTTTGGCCGGCTGCGTTCCGTCCGGAGACGCTCGAGTATCTTCCCGAAATAGAAGGCATTACTCGACCGTTCCGATATCGCGATTTGACGCTACTGTGCCTGGATAATCGACTGTTCCTTCCCCAGGAATCTCGTAGCGTGACGCCGGTCGCGTGCGTTTTTCTCGACCGACGTGCAGCAGACTTTCCGCAACTGACCCAGGTTCATAAAGATGAACTGGCCCCTCTGTTGACGAGCAGTCTTCCGTTTGTCGAGAACCGCCGTTTCGATCACCAGCGCAGAGAGGTGGTGCGAACGCTTGCCGAATTGCCGGCATATCATCTCACTTATCCCGCGGATCCTCGATTGGCGTCGGAGTTGTTTCCGGCATTGCTCAATGGGTAAGGTTCTTGAGTGACTCGGCAGGCACAAAGCGAGGGCAGCAGGTGCTTGGAGGCTTGACGACACTGGCGGCCAGCATCACCTGGGCCTTAGGCCACTTGATTCTTTCGGTATTTTGCCTGGTGCAATGGCGCGCATCAGATCATTGGTCCAGCTTCGACCGATTTTCGGTGATTTACCTCATCATCAAGCTGGTGGGTTCGATCCAGTCGCTCTATTCGGGACTGGGCGCATTTCGGTCAGAGACGATCCGGCGTGAGTGGTGGGGGCTCAGTTCCGATTCACATATTGTGCGATCGACCCAACTGCTCATGGCTGGGGATCTATTTATCTTCTTCGATTATGCACATTGGCACACATTGCGCTGGTTGGCTCTGCCGGGCGCCCAGTTTTCCGGTCTGGCTCTGTATGCAGTGGCCAAAGTCTGGCAGATATGGACCGACTCGTGTCTGGCAGCATATTTCGCCAGGGAACAAGGACCAGTAGTGATGACCCGCGGTCCGTTTCGCTTCATTCGGCATCCTCGCTATGCGGCAGTCATGTTGGGAAAACTGGGATGCGCCTTGATTTTCGCCAGCATCTTTGGCTGGGTTCTCTTTCTCGCATGGTGCGTCGTGTACGCGCGAAAAGTCATGCGGGAAGAGACGCATTTGTACGAATTGCTTGGCGAAGAGTATCGCGAGTACTCCGGTAAAACTGCGCGGCTGATTCCGGGGCTCTATTAGAAAGCGGGGAACTGTTTTGAATCGAGAACTGGCTTCCAGAATCGTCGAGAGTATGTCGAGCCATGGTGCTCGTGACCAAGTGTATGAAGAGATGAAGCAGTTCAGTGCCGCAGAGTGGAAGCAGACTTTATGGTGGCTGAGTGGCAGTGGATTACCGCACTACTTATTGGCCCGGCTTCAGGACTCTTACCGTGAGTCGGTTTTGCCGCCGGCCATTTATGCAATCCTCTCCCAGAATTTGTCTGCAAATCAACAACGCGTCGACATCATGGCAGAAGAACTCGCAAGTTTGACATCGCGCCTTAGCGACGTCGGTGTAAATTGCGCGGTCGTGCGAGGTTTCGAATTAGCGCCTGAATATTGTTCCAACCTCTGGTTGCGGACATGGTATACGCACGAGTACGTCGTTTCGGCGGAACAACTAAAATCAGCGAGTAGGGTAGTGGAACAGGCCGGATATCCATTTCGGCAATGTGGTTTCCGAGGCGAATACTATTTCGCGGTTCCGGGCTTGAGATCGCCGTCGAAACTAGAAGACGCGTACAGCGCGGCATTTCCGCGGATCGTGGTCTTGCACTCGCAAATATGGGATCACAATGGAACTGGGATTGACGTCCCGGTGCCCTACGATCTGCTCCTGCGAACAGTGTCGCGGAGTTCACATGGGGTTTGTTTCCCAACTCTCGCCGAAGATGATCTGCTTGCCGTCACATTGATTGATACTTTCGCGCGCGTACTGAGCTATTGGTGCAAGCTGTCCTGGCTTCTAGAAATTTCCTATTTTCTTCAAGTGATGCGTTCCGACGACATTTTTTGGGGAAACTTCTACAGAAGGATTGCGGATTGTGGCAAGCTGCCTCAAATCGCAGATTTTCTGTTTTCGCTTTGCGCTTCAGTGTTTGATGCAGTCCTGCCAGAGATTGTGCGAGACCGGATTTCTGGTTTGAATCCTGCACTGGCCCTCTGGAGCCGTCATTACGGCAAACAGTGGGCGTTAGCGGAGTATCCGGGCAGTAAGCTTTCTCTGCTCGTGCAACGCGAACTGATCGGCGACCGAGGTGCATGGAAACGAATGAGCCGCCAAAAGCTTTTCCCACTGTCGCCAGCGCGGGGAATGCCATCAGGTAATGTTGCGAGGACAACGAAGCGCAGACAAGTAACAGGGAAAATTTCGCGACTCCTCGGTCGAATTCGATTTCACGGACCCGCTACATATGCTTATCTACGCGAACTTCCGCGATGGAAGCGCATACTAAATCAGACAAGCTAAGGGACGGTTCCGCGCGCGATTGCTGTAAGGCCGACACCTCGGCCACAATCAGTTGCGTAGAGCAGATTGTTTTCGTTTTCCCAAGAGGGAGAGATCGCGTTGCATGCAGCATGCGTAAGTTGTTGTTCGCCCCCGCTCTTAAGATCGCGGACGAACAAATGCCATGAGCCGCGTTGGCGGCGGCTGAACGCAAGACGGCCACCATCTGGGGAGAGTGCAGGGTATCGTGTCGCGCCCGCAATGCGCATCGGTTGTAATGCACCATCGTTGTGCTTCACGATCACAAAATGCGGTGAACTCGCAGGCCCGACTGCGACGACTACGTCGCCCTCCGACGAGACCGTGACTTCCAGCGGGTGATAACCCGCGGACAACAACAAGCGGGGCGAAGCCCGAAATGTTGTGTCAGCAAGCCATACCTCGGGCATGCCTCGCGTATCTCGCAGAAATGCCAACCATTTCCCATCGGGTGATTGAGCTGGATCATGTCCTTCACGCAATGGGTTAGCACTCTCTATCGATGATGCGATTGGCACTCGAAGAATCCCGGCCGCCGGGCCGGCAACCTCAAGGTATAAAGAGTCTGATTTAGCGGCGCCCGCTAGCGACAGCACGTCTCCTTCGACAGCTATCCGACGTGCATCGTTGCCGAGAACGGTAATCGCGGCATATTTACTCTTCTGCATGTCGGTGATTGCCAGTTGACCGGCAACTACAACAGGATTTGAGGTGCGGACTCCGGAACCAACGCTGATACGTCGCGAAAAATCCTCGGAGCGGAGTCGTATGACAGAGCTATTCAGCACGACGACCACGAGGAGAGTCGCAGCCGATGCAAACACGATGTTTCGGGAGAATCCTCTCCTTGACTGCCTTCGAATTTCGTAGAGGAGCAAAGCGTAGAACACCATTATTGCCGCGAGGCGCAACGGGAAATGCGTAGAGACGATGGCGGGAACAGGAGCACAAGCCACAAAATAAGCGGCGAAGAGCCCTACAGCCAATGTCGTTTTCTGCTTCCGCCAGAATGCATCAATCCCAACCCAAGCAGCAAAAATCAGAAGCGTTGGATGATAGCTGCCGGTGGTGGTAGAAAGCAGCAGGCACAATGAAACGATTGCAGCCCACTCCAGCGCGCTTCCAGTTCGTTCCTCTGGATTCGAGGCCAAAACGAATCCAAAAAGGAGGAGTGTTGTCGTGGCGGACATCGCAAGAACGTATAAGGCAGCGGAGCTAATGAACGGAGAAGGATTTAATTGCGGTTCATGCAAGAAGAGATGGCTCAACAGGGTTGTGAAGGAGTTGCGCCACAGATCGTAAGGAGCGAGCCAGTCTCCGCGAGAAACCTGCGGCAGAATCTCAGATAAGAATACGAAGTGCACGGCCCATCCCAGCGTAGCGACCGAAGCGGCCGTCACCACGACGCTGGCGCAAAGAAATCCTGTCACGGCAGACCAATTACGCTTCCACAGAAAGAAGAGGAGAAACGGAGCCGGAAAAAGCTTAAGTGCCGCAGCAGTACCCAAGAATGCTCCAGAGAGGAATTGTTTCCCGACAACCGAAGAATAGTATCCGGCACAAATCAGCAGCAGGAGCAGGACGTAGTATTGGCCCAGCAGAAAGTTGGAGTGCAGCGGAACGATGCACGAAAACGCAATCAGGATGAGCCACGGCCAGCGAAGCAGAGTCATCCTCTTGACGATTAAGAGCGCTACCCCGAGAAATCCAAGGGTGAGAAGAAGCCAAATTTGCTTCGCCGTGAGAGGCGAAAATACGGTCAGAGGCGCGATCGGCAAGGCACACACGGGAGGATTGGGAGCAAATCCGACGAGGCCCTGCCGTGCTCCCAACGTGTCGTTTTGCCGCTGGAACCACGTCCACTCGTAAATCCGTTCGAGTGAGACTCCGCGCCGAAAGAGTGATCCCGCCAGGTAATAATTTGGGAAGTCGCTGTTGAGGTTTCGCCAGGCAGGCAAAAATGCATGCCAGGTGAATAGCGCCACCAAAGCAAGAGTCAGTCCCCACTCCACGATATGCAACCGCGAGGAGACTGGAGTTATTTTCTCTCGAGGTGCGCCAGACGAAACGAGCATGAATGACTCTATGTTTCCGTGACCACGGGAGCGGCGCCTATTTCTCGTCGATGATCAACATCGGAGCTCGAGCGCTTCAGGAATCGCCGATCCCGTAACTTCAATATGGGCTGCTCGACAAAGTAATAAGAAGCCACCGCAATCCCAACCATGAGAATCAGGTTTGCCGGAAATAACGCATACCACGCGTGGCTGGATGGGTCGTCAAACGGCCGATGCCAGAGATAAAGACTGTAACTAATCGTGCCAATCCACACCGGCAAGGACGCGTTCAACGCGCGATACCGCATGAGAATCGCGTTCTGCATGCAAATTGCGATTCCAGCGTGGAGCAAAGGCAAGATCGCAACCTGGTAAATGCGGCCATGTCCCGTCAACTCGATCAAAGGAAGCAATGCTGTTATGAGCCAAACCAGCCAAAAATGGCGATGAGTCAAGAAGCCACGCCATTTTGCAAGCGTTTCCTGTGAAAAAGCGAGCAAGCATCCGGTCGCCAGAGCGTCAGCAGACGTCGCCATCGGAAAGAGTGGACCATTGCCCCAGCCAGCAGTGATCAATATCAGTCTCGCAACTGGAGCTAAAAGAACGACTCCTCTTGCTACCCTGCGCTCACGAAGCATTGCCAATGCCATCACAGCTGGCCAGAGCAAATAAAACTGCTCCTCTACCGACAACGACCAGAGATGAGAAAGCTTGTGCGGGATGTATGTCGAATAGGCGGACAGATATGTAAAGGCGAAAACAATATCTTTGATTCGAAAATCTGCGTGGAACAGTACAGTGACCACGAGCATGTATAGGTAAGCGGCAGGAAGTATGCGATAGGCGCGACGCTGATAGAAATTACTCAAACTAATCGCACTCGTCCGCTCACGCTCGCGCAGCAGCAGGTTCGTAATGAGGAAACCAGACAATACGTAGAAGATCCGCAGACCGATCTTTCCATAGCAATTCGCTATAGCCCACAGATAATCGGGATAATGCAGGCTCTGTCCAAAGTGGCTCACCAGAACCAACAGGACTGCGACAGCCCTGATGCCGTCAAGTGATGGAATTCGCGAAGATGACATTGCCAACTCGTTCGAAAGAGGCGTGAGATTTCCTATCTGTATTCATATTGCGGTTCCAGGAGATGCCTGATCTCTCGAATCCAAAACTTTCCTCCCGGAGCGGCGAGGACAAGGGATATGGCCAATGTGGCAACATAAACGGCTGCTCCTATCGATAGTTCTGCGATGAGTGAGGCGTAATGATGAGCTGGAAACGAATATGTGAGATACCAGAGCACCGCGATTAACGGAATGCAGAGGGCTATGGGAGATAAAAATGTACTCGTGATCAACCTGCTTAGCGGTACGCCAAGCTTGTGGCTCACGTGCCAGGGAAGAAAAATGAGACTTGTACAAGCTAACGGTACCGCAGTACCCACCGCAACACCGAGAATCCCGAAGCGCGGAAGTAACGCCAGACTCAGCAGCACGTTCAGCATTCCTTCGAACAGAAGAACCCACGCCATCATCTGATGGCGGCCCGTCCCAAGCAAGACTCTCGTGGAGGCGGACTGCGCAAGGTACAAACCCCTCGGTACTATCAAGAGCACGAGCACAAAATATCCGCTTACATATCTGGAGCCTACCCAGACCTCGATAATGGAGCGCCCCAGAACCACGAAAGCCGTCACAAGCGGAAATACGATGAGCGCACAGGCGCGATTACCGACCAATACTACTCGGCGCAGTTGCTGCTCCTCTCCTGCAGCGTGGAATTGACTCGCCAGGGGGGTGAAAATCTGGGCCATGCTGCGTATGGCATATGTGGAGTATTCAACCAGCCTTGAAGAGACCGCGTAGACGACTATGGCCGTCGCAGACAAGTAAGCCCCTATCAGAAGTGCGTCGGATTGAAATCGAAGTTTCTCGGCAAGGATAATGATGAAAGCAAAAGCTCCATGCCCCATCATCTTTCGCAAGATCTTCATGTCAACCAAATTCATCTTTGCCGACAATGGAAATCGGCTGTGCGCCATGCACATCAACAGAACATAGCCGCCCAAGTTTGCTCCCACAGTGATAAAACCAACCGTGAGCAACCCCCCCCCACTAATCAGTGCGACGGCAACCGCAGCACCGCGCAAGACGGTAAATGCGCACTGCGTGACCTGAACTCGAGCAAACTTCTGGAGTCCTTCAAGAACCCCGGCGGACAAACTCAGCGGGAAAGTAAAGGCGACGCTAATACCGACTAACAACAAGAGGATGCGTGCCGGCGCCATCAGCGAAATGGGAACTTTAAATAGCTCAGGAAGATAGTAGTAACCAATGCCTGTCAGCACCAGAACAATAATCGCTACACCGCAGTAAAAATAAAGGCTTGTGACAAATAAACGTTGCAACTGATCGTCATTCCTGTTTGCCGCGGCGTTAGCCACAAAGCGAACGATGGACGATCGAATGCCGAGATCCAGCAACCCGAAATACCCAGTAAGAGAGAAGATCAGGACCCATATGCCGAATGCGGCATCCCCAAGCCTGTGAAGAACGAAAGGAGACAGCAAAAAACTGACGGCTGCATGCACCAGAAGGCAGATCCAGGTTGCGCTCACGTTCTTAACAGCCTCACGCTTGAGGTTCATCGAGACCTCGCGCCAGCAGTGGATGACGGTGAATGGCTTGCTTGAAACTTATGGAGATTCGTCATTACGGCTAAGCCGCCGGACTACAACCGCGTTTAAAATAGCTTTCGTTTGGCGGGCAAGCGCGCGTCAATTGCCACCACCTCGGCATTTCCCAGAGGTAGCGAATTCCCGATCCAAGATGAAACATCGTTCGACGAAACTGGCGCACCCCTATGCGAATGCGCGGCTTTCCTTCCGCTAATCGCTTCGTTGTCAGGGAATGGCTTACGCGCTTGAGCCCTTTCAATCCGAGAAGGAGAGTTGTTGCGATTCTGCGCCATTCTCTGCTGTCAGGGACGTACTGCCGATGCAAAAATAGGACGAGCTTGCAAGCGGGAAACCATTCGAATTCGTCGATTCGAGCGCGGCCGAACGCACAAATCCGGGCATAGTTTTCAATCCATATGAGCACCGCAGGACGGATCTCTCGAATCCAGACTTCAACCGCGACGGGTACTTGAACACGGAAAAACTGGGAGGCGAGAACCACAACAACAGCGACCGCTTCTCGAAGTAATGGATCACCCGATATCCTCCGCGAAATGTTGTGCCACAGATCACTATTGAGTTCGCGGGAATCGATGAAATGCCCAATCTCGAAGAGCCATGAAAGCTTTATCCAGCCCTCAAGCAAGTGGTGGAAAGCGTGAACTGCCTGAAGCACAAATGAATCGACATCGCACAAGCTGTGAAACGTAGAGCCTTGAAATCTGCGAACGGCGACATTTTCGAGGAATGGCGGCTCTTTCCACGCAAGGTTGAAGTGGCCGATCGTCAGGTGCATTTCAACAGAGTGAGGTGCGGAAGCACCATATTGTGTATCGCCTCGTTCTGGTTTTTGCTGACACGGATACACAAAGACACGTTCGCGATCAGTTTCTTGATCAAGGACGTAACCCATTTCCTCAAGCAATCGGGAGCTTGTGTACAGACCCTCGTGATCAGTCAGATAGTCGAAATCGCTCTGATGGCGCTGTGACGCGTCAGGACAGTAATCCGGGACCAGCGTCAGGCCTTTGACAGCGGCATATCGAATCCCTGCATTCTCAAATCGTCGACCAATGCACTCGAATTGACGCTGCATGTAGGCGGTTCGTTCTTCGTTGGCGCGACGTTTCCTCTGCAGACTTTGGATTACAAAATCCGGTACTACATCTTCAGTCTCTTCAATGGCCTTGAGAAAATAGAGCGCGAGTCCCATGTCGTCCATCCACGCGAGACCGCGCTCCCAATCACGGGACGAATATTCATTTAAAGTGCGTGGAGACGGACGCCCAGAAGAGAAACTCAGGATGTCAACGATAGCTTCCTCGATCCTGCGTTTCGCATCACCCGATAATTCATTCACTGTTTGCCACTCTCCGAAACTGAAATGCGGCAACCGCAGGCACGCGAAGGGCCTCGTTAAACAGGTGCGCCTTCCCTGCGTGCGAAAATATGAAGGCCTCAGGCTCTCCCATGCAAAGCGCTTCGAACTTCACGCAATCAAGTCCGGCCATGCCGAAAATGCTCATCAACTCCGTCACTGTGAGTGGATGTGTCTCGATCTGCTTTGATCCGCCTCCGTCGCGAAATCCGGTGCGCCAGCCGCGGGCGTGAGCTTCCGGATGAAGATCGCTCAGTAGCACCGTACCGTGCGGTTTGGTTACTCGGGCTAATTCCTGGGCCATCAGATTCACATCCGAGACATGCCATACTGCAAAAGAACAAATTGCTAGATCGAAGGTGCCGTCGCCGAATGGGAGCGCTGTGCAATCCGCAAGGGCAATTCGCTGACTGAGCCCTGACTTGGTGGAAGCCACCCTGAGCATGGATTCGGAAATGTCCACGCCCACAGAGGAATGAAGACCCGACTCAATACACTTCTGGAGCCAGCGTCCAGTGCCGCAGGCGAGATCGAGCACTCGCTCTCTTTGCAGCCTGGGAAATATGGACATCAAGTACCGCTCTTCCCGATGCAGCAGAGGATTTAGCTCCTTATCGTAGGTCGCCGCCCAGCATTCGTATCCTTCTGCGACGGGAACCAACCGCGGAGCTTCATGATCTCGGGCCGGATGATCCAACTCTGTGACTTTTTTGGTCACAAACTCTCTACTTTCGGTTTTCGCAGTTCGATAAAGTGCTGTATCCAGCGCAGCTCGAGAGGGAATGAGTAGACACCCATGCGATATCGCCAGCAGCTCAGAGATTTGAGTGCCCATCGGCCCCATCTGGGAAGACGCATGTCCTGAACTGTGGGCCAACGGGATGAGACGACTAGCTCAAAGTCGTCGATCAGGCGTTTCGTGCCTGGACGCAACCACGGCGTCTGGGGGTCTTTCTGTGTTGCAAAGCGCTGCCAGCGGTCCGTTGCCCACTCATCGGCAGTTGTTGGAAATTGCACTGAGTCTTCAACATCGCCGTACATACGGGCACGCTGCGGCACGGGCGTGTAGTGCTCGACGACGATTTCCGAATCAGGATTCAGACGTTTGAGTTGGCGGATGAATTGAATACATTCGTGCGTGTCACCTTCGGGATCTTTCGGATTGCCGAAAATGATGGAGAACTCGGGGACGATGCCGAAGCTGCGAATCCGTGATGCGAGGGCCAACGTGTCTTCCGCGCATAGGTCCTTGTTCATCTCCTTCAGGTGTTGATTCGAGCCCGATTCTGCGCCGAAAAAGATCATAGTGCAGCCCGCGCGCCGAATCGCCTCGAATGTCGCATCGGAATACCTCATCATGATGTCAATCCGCCCTTCGCACCACCATTGCAGATTGAGCGGCGCCAGGCGATCCACTAGTTCGCGGGTGTGATCCTCGCGCAAAAAAAAGTTATTGTCGTAGAACTGGACTGCATCGATTCCATACTGCTGAACAAGATGTCGAAGAATAGCTTCGGTTCTTGCGGGCGATTCCATCTTTTCGCGACTGCCGGAAAAGGTGACGACGCCACAGAAATTGCACCGATAAGGGCAACCGAGGCTGGCCTGATGTACGGCGGTGCGTTTGCCGAGAAATGTTGGCCGCAAATATTGTTCGGCCGGTAGAGCGTGATATGGATACCAGGGAAAATTATCCAGGCTCTGCATCGGGCGTTCCGGGTTATGTACCGCTTTCCCGGCGGAGTCTTTGTAAGAGAGACCGGCTATCGAATTTAGCTCCCGCTGCCCTCGGATGGCCGGAAGCAACTCCAGGAATGTCTGCTCGCCCTGCCCCCGCACCGCATAGTCGACGTAATTTGTGTTCAAAGCGGCTGCTGTGTAGTTCGTAGCAAAATATCCGCCCCAGACAATGGGGATATTTGGAAAGCGCGTGCGAATTTGCCGGCAGGTTGCGACCGCGCCGACTGTTTGCGGTCCGGGCATCACCGTCACAGCGATGAGTTCGACCTGGTGTCGTTGAATCAGTCCGATCAGAGTTTCGGTGGGATTCGGGTCAAGGTTCCCATCTACGATGGCGTATTCCTCGCGTCCATCAATCGTCGCAGCAATTGCTAAAACCGACAGAGGAAAACGAGTGTTGCGAGGCTTTGTGGCTTTCGGATTGTAAAAAAGAATCATCCTCCGGCGTGCCCCTTCCCAGAGTTATTTGCAGGTTTGTGCCCGGAAAGGCACCGCCGGTTAAGTTAGCAGCGCGGCAGTTCCCATTTGTCTGGAAGTTGTTGCTGAAATGTAAAACAGATGTGACAGCGAATTAACAGGGTTTTGACAAGTTGTGAGAGCAGAGCTCCTATGCTCGGGCGAATCCCACTTGACGTACAAGAGGGCTGATCAGTGGCTGACGTTCTCTTAACCCATTCCTATCATCTTTATTACGATCGCAAACAAACCCGCAAGATGCAGCCCTACCTGCCCCTGGGTACCTTGTATGCGGCGGCGTTGCTACGTGCGGAAGGCGTGTCAGTCGCAGTCTTTGACACCATGCTCAACAATCCCGAGCAGGAATTTGAGGAAGCTCTGAGACAACACACTCCGCGGGTTGTTGTGGTTTATGAGGACAGCTTCAACTATCTCTCTAAAATGTGCCTGACGAGAATGAAGGAAGTCGCTTATCACATTCTCGAGGCATCGCTGCAAACTGGAGCTACCGTTTTAATTAACGGGTCCGATGCCACCGACCACGCTTTCGACTACCTGAACAGAGGCTTCCATTACGTGTTGCTGGGAGAGGCTGAGTGGACACTCCTTGAACTGGTCTCTCATCTCCTGAGCGCCCGCGGGCGTTCTGCCGAATCGATTGCGGGGTTGGCGTATTTAAATCAGCAAAGTGGACAGGTAGTTCGGACAGAGCGGCGCCACCTGATGCGTGATCTCGATAGCTTGCCCATGCCGGCCCGCGAACTGGTGCAAGTCGATCAATATCGCGACGCGTGGACTCAGGCGCATGGTTACTTTTCCATGAACA
>DATJWZ010000611.1:0-2335 GCA_035500795.1 Candidatus Eiseniibacteriota bacterium
CAGAGTCAGGTAATACGCGAAGCGTGCCAGGGCGCTTACCGGTTGCTCTATCTCTCGCCGGAGCGCCTTCAGCGCGGGGACACGCTCAGCTGGCTGCAGCAAGTGCCGATTTCCTTCTTTGCGATCGACGAGGCGCATTGCATCTCGGAATGGGGACACGAGTTCCGCCCGGAATACCGGCAGCTCAGCCGGCTGCGCGGAGTTTTTCCAGACCGCCCAATTGCCGCGTTCACTGCAAGCGCCACGCGGCACGTGCGGCACGACATTCTGGCACAACTCGCATTGCGTAATCCTGATAAGTACATCGCCAGCTTTTATCGGCCAAATTTGCGTTATCTCGTACGAGAGTGCGACAACACAGAACATACAAAGTTTCTCCTGAGTGCGCTTGAGAACTATGTTGAGGGCAATGTAATCGTGTATTCGCCCACGATCGCCAAGGTCGAGGAAACGGTAGATTTTCTCGAAGACCAGGGAATCGCGGCTGTTCCCTATCACGCCAAGATGCAAAACGATGAGCGGCGGCGGAATCAGGAGCGGTGGATGTCAGACGAGGTCCGGGTGCTGGTGGGGACCATCGCGTTCGGCCTCGGGATTAACAAAGCGAATGTGCGGGCCGTAATTCATCTGGCATTGCCGAAATCGATTGAACAGTTCTATCAGGAAGCCGGCCGCGCTGGCCGCGACGGAAAATCGGCCGATTGCCTGCTGCTCTGGCGTAAGCAGGATGCCGGTTTGTTGGGTTATTTCGCCAACAAAATTCTAGACTCCACTGAACGCGACCGCGCTTGGCAACGCTACTACAAAATCCGGGAGTTTGCGGAGTCGCGCAACTGCCGTCACCGGCAGATCTGCGCGCACTTCGGAGAGACCCCCAGGTGGGAATCCTGTAAGGCCTGCGATGTTTGCGGCACTACCCCGGGATGGCTGACCGTCGCGCAGAGCCAATCCGCAGTTCGCCGGGTGTTCACGAGTAAGGCTGACTCTGCACCTGCTTCCGATTCCCAAGTTGACTCGGAGTTGCGCGAGTACCTGCGCGAGTGGAGGCGTCTAACTGCCAAGGAGCGAGGCATGCCGGCGTTCGTCATTCTGCACGACACCACGCTCGAAGAGATTTGCCGCGTCAAGCCTTCGTCGATCGAGCAACTTAGAACCATTACCGGGATCGGCGAACGAAAAGCCGAGATGTTTGGGCACGGAATTCTCACTGCAATACAGCGTTTTGGAGAAGGTGCGCGTGCCGCAGAAATTCCACAGAAGAAAACGGCTCCGGCAATCGAAACATTGCAATTGATTTCACAAGGTAAGACTTTGCCGGAGATCGCCGAGATTCGCGGAAGACAGCTTGGAACAATTATCAACGCCGTAGCGGTCTTAGTGGAAACAGGCGAGCTGGAGTTCCATGAAGATTGGATTGATCGCAATAAGCACGCTGTGATCGAAACGGCTTGCAGGCAGACGGGGCTGAATGCCATCAAGGCACTGAAACCTTTAAAAGACCTTCTTCCACCGGAAGTTACTTACGACGAGATCCGTCTGGTGCTGGCCCGCCTGCGCAGGGAGGAAAGCAAGATCAGACAGGTTTCCGCGTAGTGCAGAAATTGCGGACGATGCTTATAACCTTGCCGCTGTAATCCTGTGCTTTCCTGCTATTATTAGCTAACGCTGTTTGCTCGGGCGTTGCTTTCAATGCAGCGCTTTATTCGCCACCTCGTTCATGCGTAAACCTTTCCGGAGGGTGGGGAACGATGGGAAGCGATAGATCGCTTTCTGCGCGAATCTCTAGGAATACTCTGCTACGCTACGTGTTCTCGGTGGCGGCTCTGATTGCCGCCATTGCGGTTTGTATTGGCTTAAATATATTGTTGGCGGGAGATCGCCTCGCATATTTTGTTTTGTTCCCCGCGGTCGCTTTCTCGGCGTGGTACTGCGGGCTTGTTCCTTCAATCCTTGTGACGATCCTCTCAGCGCTGGGAGCAGCCTACGGATTTCAGCCCACTCGTCATTTTTTGCCGCGACTCGCTCCTTTGGATCAGCTCAGCCTTCTGACCTTTCTCGCATCCTCCGCTCTAATCATATTCATGGGCGAGATCAGACGTAGACAAAATGCCTTGCTCTTGAGGGCCCAGGACGAACTCGAGCTCAGAGTTGAGGAACGAACTGCGGATCTAGACGCGGTCAATCGCAATCTGCGCGATTTATCGGCGCGTCTCATGCAGCTTCAAGACGAGGAGCGGCGCCGCATCGCCCGCGAGTTGCACGACAGTGTCGGCCAGACTCTTGCCGCGCTCAGCATGAATCTGTCGAGCGTCCGGTCCGATGTGGAACAGCTCGC
>DATJWZ010000612.1:0-1072 GCA_035500795.1 Candidatus Eiseniibacteriota bacterium
CCCGATCTGGAAAGGCGGTACGCCGCCGCTATGGTCACACGGGAAAATGTCAGGGCATTAGGCCGGAAAAATGGCGAGAAGGGCAGGCAAATAATCTGGCAACAGCGCCAAGCCCGTTTACAGGCAAGTGACGCCAAGAGGCTGGATATGGTGCAAGCCCCCCTAAAAACGCCGCATCTCGCCGCGAGGTATGCAAATCCGCGTGCGTGCATGGCGCCCCAAGCGCTGGCTGCTTTGCCTAGTGACAATGTGGAAACTGCGCGGTTTTTGGATAAATAGAGCAGTATATCTGACATACATTTGGCCTATTTCCGAATCGGTTTTGTAGCACTCTGATAGCACTTCAGTAGCACTTCAGTAGCACTTCATGGTCACTTTTGGCCAATCTCCGCCACACTGCGCCAATGCCTGAAACCAGGCGGCAAAACATCTATAACTCTTTGATATTGCTGGTTTTTATCAGACAATCGCCATCGTAATTCATGTGAATCCCGATGTCAGGCGGGGGATTGCGAGGGATTCGCATGTGCAACTGCGAATGAGAATTATTCTCAGCCAACTTCGCGCCGGCAAGCAACGTCCATCCAAAGCGATTTGGGTCAAGGGCGTATGAAAAAAATTCCTCCCTTTCCTAAAATCTTTGGAAAAAATTTTCGTCACTTACTGACGCACTGACGCTTCTGACGCTTCGCCCTTATATAATCTAACTTCATTTTCATATTATATATACGCGATCTGTCAGGTGCGTCATGTGCGTCAGTGATTTTTGATCCAATAACGCTCGCCATTTCGGCCTCTTGGACCCCTAACCCATTGGCATCGTTCAAGAACCGATGAGATACGCCGTTGCTCCGCTGTCCCGAGCCTTGCTGTTTCCAAATTCAAAGCTTGTCGTGCGATTTCTAAAATTGTGGTTTTGGAAACATTGGGCAGCCAGGTGATGATGGCTTGCTCCCACGCATCCTCCTCGTAACGCCTTTCCTGGTGGGGTCGGATGTGTTGGGCCTCGAATTCGGAGGTTGGCCACCAGGGGGCTTTGGAGCGGTAGAGGGCGACGGCTTCCGCGAAGAGT
>DATJWZ010000613.1:0-1657 GCA_035500795.1 Candidatus Eiseniibacteriota bacterium
AACGCTCATGGGGGCCGAGCGAACTCTGATGGCCTGGATCCGCACTGGCCTCTCCATGCTGTCGTTCGGTTTCACAATTTACAAGTTTCTGCTGTACGTCAGAGAGAGTCTTTCAGCGAACGTTCTCCGGGCTGAAGGGCCACGGCGGTTCGGAATTTTTCTGATCGGCCTGGGCACAGCGTCGATGATTTTGGGCTTGCTCGACTACTACCGGCGGGCCAAACAACTGAATCAGGAGAGCGGACAAACGTTTTGGACCTCTGTGCTCGTGGCAGGCACCCTCTCTGTGCTCTTGGGACTGTTCTTGTTCTTCACGATCTTGCTTCACAAAGAAGTTTTCTAGCTGTTCGCGGAGAGGGTGATGGAATCGACGGTGGCTATCCAGGGTATTGAATGTGTCGCTGGCAAGTAACTCGAACTGAGAAGGAGTGAGCTATGGGAGATTGGCAAAGAAGTGCTGAAAATCTTTCCGCCCTTTTGCAAGCCCCGATCAATCGCCTCGTATGCCTTTGGAATAAACCATGAATACCGAGACTACAGTTCGCACAGCCGGCCTGACCTTCCCCGGAAATGCGCCGCCCGCATTTCATGTCTTGATCAAGCCGACAGGCGCCATTTGCAATCTCGATTGCAAATACTGTTTCTTCCTGTCGAAAGAAATGTTGTATCCCGGGAGCCGTTTTCAGATGGCCGAAGACCTTCTGGAAACCTATCTAAAACAATTGCTGGAAAGTCATCGAGCGCCACAAGTGGACGTCGCCTGGCAGGGTGGCGAGCCTACCTTGATGGGGTTGGATTTCTTTAAGAAGTCTGTCGAGCTGGTGAAAAAGCTAAAACGTCCTAACCAGCAAATCCAATACACGATCCAGACCAACGGCACTCTACTCGAGGACGAATGGTGTGCTTTCTTCAAGAAGAACAATTTTCTCGTCGGCCTAAGTGTGGACGGCCCGAAAGCCTTGCACGATGTTTACCGAGTGAATAAGGGCGGCGCCGGCTCTTTCAATCAGGTCATGCGAGGATTCGAATTCCTGAAGAAGCATAACGTCGACGTCAACATCCTCTGCACGGTTCATGCTGCGAATCAACATCGTCCCCTGGATGTGTACCGATTTTTTCGCGATGAATTGGAAGCCCAATTTATCCAGTTTATTCCGATCGTCGAGCGCGTCAGCACCGAACTGCTGCCGATCGCCAACGAGGGCTGGAGCGAACGCCCCGGTGGAGACCGCCCGCTCTACACGATTGAAGGTAACCAGGTCACCGAACGCTCGGTGGATGCACAGACGTATGGCAACTTTCTGATCGCAATTTTCGATGAGTGGGTGAAAAGGGATGTCGGCAAAGTTTATGTGCAGCATTTTGACTCGGCCCTAGCCAACTGGGTGGGAGTGCCCGGTGCGGTTTGTATTTTTGCGGAAACCTGCGGACAGGCGCTGGCCCTGGAGCATAACGGCGATCTTTACAGCTGTGATCATTTTGTGGAGCCCGC
This sequence comes from Candidatus Eiseniibacteriota bacterium, assembly GCA_035500795.1. GTDB lineage: Bacteria > Acidobacteriota > Terriglobia > Terriglobales > Acidobacteriaceae > Sulfotelmatobacter. The sequence goes on from DATJWZ010000613.1 coordinate 1,493, forward strand.
ATACAAGCTGGGAAATATTCACGGAACTCATTTGATCCAACTGCTTTCCTCGCCGGAACAGATCAAATTTGGTCAAGACAAGAAAGATACTCTACCTCGTTACTGTCGAGAGTGCGAAGTGCGTTTTGCCTGTCACGGCGAATGTCCCAAGAACCGCTTTATCCA
>DATJWZ010000614.1:0-19189 GCA_035500795.1 Candidatus Eiseniibacteriota bacterium
CTTCGCGAGGCCAAAATCGAGAACCTTCAACAGTCCGTCGCTGGAGACGACGATGTTCGTCGTCTTCAGATCGCGATGGACGATGCCGCGGTCGTGGGCGCGGACGAGAGCGCTAGCGATTTGCACTCCATACCGTAGAACGGATTCAGGTGCCAGACCTGTTCCTGTACTCATGGAGTGGAGTGATTTACCCTCAACCAACTCCATCACGATGTAGAGATCGCCATCGATCTCTCCGACTTCATAAATCGTGCAGATATTCGGATGGCCGAGCGACGACGATGCGCGGGCTTCCTGCAGCAGGTTCTGGCGGCCAGAGCTATCGATGCCGGAATCCTTCTTGACGACTTTCACAGCCACGTCGCGATGCAGGACTTCGTCATAGGCGCGATAGACGACGCCCATGCCACCTTCGCCGATCAAGGCGGTAATACGGCAATGGCCCAGAAGCTGGCCGATCACGGGAGAGCCTCCTTTTGATTCATGCTAGGGGCAGTGCCGGATGGCGTCAAACGAAGAGATCTGTTGCGATGCCCGGTAACAGCAGGTTCCTCGGCTTCGCCTTCGGAATGACAAGAGCAATCCCTATGCGCGAAGGACGCTAAGAGAGATGAAGCCAGATCTGCATCAAGATCGATCCAGCCAATGCTGCGAATAAGGCTGCAGGCATAGCGATCACGCCGACCCGGAAGAAGTCCCAGAAACTGACACTCACCTTTTCACGGCGTAATGCGATCAGCCAAAGTATTGTGGCCAGCGATCCGGTGATCGAGAGATTCGGACCCAGATCTACACCGATCAGGACAGCATTCGCAACCGACCCTGTCGCGTGCGATGCCTGCACCGTGTTGCCCGCAATCAGCCCGAGCGGCAAGTTATTCACGAGATTGTTCGCGATCCCCACCGCAAACCCGGTGAGCATCTGGCTGGCGGCGAGGTCCAGGTGCGCAGCGTCGGCCAGCCAGCGCCTGGTGTACTCCATGGCGCCGATCATCTCCATGGCATCCACCAGGATGAACAGCCCAACGACGAGCGCCAGAGTTTCCCAGCTGATCTCGCGGGCGAGCGTCAGAGGATTTGCTTTCTCCTTCAGGCAGACCAAGAGTGTGACGCTGAGCGCGGCCAGACACGTGGGCATGCCCAGGTCTTTTCCTTCCCACGAAGCGATCAGCAAGACAGCCACGATCACTCCGACACTGGCGACGACTAGTTTGCCGTTGGCGTTCAGCCTTATCTCTTCCACTGCGGAATCCAGGCTTGCCCGCAGATCGTCTTGGAAGAGCCGGCGCAGCACAAGAAACGTGGTCGCGATCGAAAGCAGGCTCGGGACACCAAACGCCAGCATCCACTTCGCCAGCGGCGGCATGGCTCCCTGAAAGACCACCAAGTTCGCCGGGTTCGAGATAGGCAAAACAAACGACGCGGCATTTGCGATGAAGGCGCACACGAACAGGTAGGGAAGCGGTTGAACCCGCGCGCGCCGCACTGCGGCCAGGATCGCGGGAGTCAGCACAACGGCTGTCGCGTCGTTCGACATCAGTATCGTGACCACGGTCCCGATCGCATAGACGAGGGCAAACAGTCTCAGGCAGGACCCCTTCGATCGGCGAATCGCGATCGACGATAGCCAGTCGAAGACGCCGTGTTCGCGCGCCAGTTCCGACAGCAACATCATCCCGATCAAAAACAGACAGACGTCAAGCGCCTTTACAAACGCTCGCTCAGCAAGCCGGAACGTGATCAGCCGCAACACGAGCAAGACCACCACTCCGGCGCTGACCCAGTAAACCTCAGGGACATTGCGCGGACGGATCAGCATGAACAAGATGCTGATAGCGACGATGAAGGAGATGACGATAGGCGCGAAGGCCGGCGGGATCACCAGTTGTGACCTCTTCCGGCGCCGTCCTTAGGAGCGCGAGGGGCCTGATTGGTTGCCGCGGTAACCGTCATACCAGGTTCATGAACATTCTGAAGGGTCTTGCAGAAATCGTGCAAGCCGTTGGACCTAGTGTCTTGTTCAGAACCGATAGAATTATGGCGTTCCATCAACCGCTATTTGTCGCAATCGTCATCTGGTGAACTGATATGCGTTGAAGTGTACCGCGATGACCGTCAAGCCATCTTTTCCCCGACTACCTACGGTTTCCCGTTGGTTTAAATCGCTGACACAAATGTCCGATCTCCTGTCGTATTTCTCCGCCGTTTTCCGATTTCTAGGGTAGGGTCTTTCCGCCTGAAATTGGGGCATGGGATTCGCCCACGAAATTTCGTATCCCAAGAGATGGCCCTGAGGAGACACAAATATGAGCCGTAAGAACCTGCTGCTGGCTCTTCTCGTCTTGACAGTAGTTTGCGTTCCGCTAGCTTCTGCTCAGAACTCGATTAGTTCGACGGTAGTCGTGCCTCGACTGGTCAACTACTCTGGTAAGGCCATTGATGATGAAGGCAAGGCCGTTTCCGGCACGGCGGGTGTGAAATTTGCGATCTACAGCGAGCAATCCGGAGGGTTCCCACTGTGGGCGGAAACACAGAACGTTCAAACCGACGGCAAGGGCAACTATAACGCTCAACTGGGTGCCACAGAACCCGAAGGACTGCCCCTGGATTTATTCAGGTCCGGCGAGGCTCGATGGCTTGGCGTACGAATCAATGGCGGTGAAGAACAACCGCGTTTGCTGCTGCTCAGCGTTCCTTACGCGCTGAAAGCGGCGGATGCACAAACGCTCGGTGGGCTGCCGGCATCGGCATTTGTTTTGGCCGCGACGCCCAGTAGCAGCTCAACCCAAGCGGAATCCGCGAGCGCGTGTACGACGCCAGCCACGTCCGGCAGCGCTGGGCAACCTCTGGTTCCCGGAAGCACTCCGGTCACCACTGCGGGAGGCACGGTCGGCGCCATTCCTCTGTGGGACTCCTCGAGCGACATCACCAGTTCCATCCTCAGGCAAACGGGCAGCGGTGCGAGCGCAAAAATAGGCATCAACATCGCCAAACCTCTTTTCACGCTCGACGTGAAGGGCACGGAGCTTGTGCGCGGATTGTTCGAGATGGCGACAACGCAATATGCCACGACCAGCAAAGGGTTCAACTCAAACCCGATGAATCTGGAATCGTCGGCCTGGAAAAGCACTACCGGCGCCTACACCCTGAATCACTTTCAATGGCAAGCAGAGCCGGTCGGTAACAATACTCCGAGTCCAGGAGCAACCTTGAATCTGCTGTACGGAACCGATCCGAACCCACCCACCGAAACTGGATTGAGAATTGCCAGCAACGGCCGATTCACATTCGCGCCCGGGCAAACATTTCCGGGTACCGGTTCCGTGACGACCGTAGGACTGAGCGCGCCGACGTCTGACTTTACGGTCACTGGATCACCCGTTACAACCAGCGGGACACTCGGCTTGGCGTGGCAAGTCGCTCCCACTTCCGCTAGCACCGTCAATGCGATCGTGAAGCGCGATAGCACGGGCAGTTTCTCGGCGGGAGCAATTTCAGCCAGCCTCGGAGTGACGAGCTATGTGGGATCGGGGAATGCCCTTTACGGCGAAAGCAACGGCTCGGCAACCGGTTCTAACGGGGTCGAAGGCATAACCAACGCGGGACCGGGCTCCGGAGTGGTCGGGATTAACTTCTCAGGTGCGCCAGGCAGCCTCGGCATTTACGGCCAAGGTGACACCGGCGTCTACGGGCACGGGTCTTCCTTTGGGTTCGCCACCGACGGTCACGTGCAACAGGCGCGCACCGCCGGAGGCTGGCTGAAAGCCATGGCGTATATCGAGGGAATGTCAGCGCCGTATAGCATCACTCGCTGCTTCAATTCCACTCTGTCCGGAGCCGCTGCGACAACGCCCCCCTGCGGATTCAATCTTTCTGAAATCGCGCCCGGGGACTTCGCACTCGATTTCGGTTTCCAGGTGAGCGATCGGTTCGTCAGCGCTACTGCCGACAACGCAGATACGGCATGCACCATGTTCGCCGGTGCCGGCCCATGGATATCCTCAAACAATCAAGCAGAGGTCAGGTGCCTCTACGGGGGAGGAATCAATAGCTATCCTTTCACTGCTTCAGTTTTCGTTTTTTGAAGCGCCGAGTGCGGGTGAGAAGATTCTGTTTTTCCGTACGTTGTATCGTGCGACTCCCCAATCACGTGCCCGGACCCGGCAGCAGAGCATTTCGACAGCAGCGCAACTGCTCATTCCTGCTTCTAAGCTCCGAGGAGCCTGATGCGTGCACTCGGTCTGATGTTTGCGGGAAGTAGCGTCTGGAAGTGGGCACTTGGGCTAGGTGCGCCTGGGCTCATCCTTGTCGGCCTCATCGATAATTCCGTGATCCCGATTCCGGGCGGCATGGACATTTTTGTCATCCTGCTGACCTCTCATCACCGCGAGTGGTGGGCTTACTACGCCTTATTTGCGACCGCCGGGGCGGTCATCGGCGGCTACGTAACCTATCGGCTGGCGAAAAAAGGTGGCAAAGAGAGCCTGGAAAAGAAAATTGGAAAGCGGCGGGCGGAAAAGGTCTACAAGAAATTCGAAAAGGGTGGCTTCTCGAGCATTGCGATCGGATCCGTCCTGCCGCCTCCTTTCCCGCTTGTTCCCGTGCTGATGGCCGCCGGAGTCATGCAATACTCGCGCAAGAATTTTCTGCTAGCGCTAACGCTTGGCCGGGCAGTCAGATTTTTTCTCGTCGCGTACCTGGGGAGACTTTATGGGACGGCGATCGTCGGCTGGTTCGGGCGCTATTACAAGCCGTTCCTGTATGCACTGATTGCACTCGGAGTTCTGGGTGGGGTCGCCGCGTTGGTGTACTTCAAGTGGTATCGCCCCGCACATCGCAAGCCAGCTCCGGCACACCAGAGAGGCTGAGCGCAGCCTGATACTTGAACCTTAACAGCCCCATTCAACGCTCAGGAAGTGGTTGTCATTCTGACGAGGCGCGAAGCGCCGCTGGAAAAATCTGTTGCTTGCTCGTGCGAAAAGTCCTATTTCGGCGGCGCTGTAACCGTCAGAGTCACGGTCGGCCCGGTATTTGTCGCACTGACGTTACTCGAAACCACTCCATTCGAATCCACGCCCACAATCGTAAAGGTGTAGGTATTCGCGGGAGTAATGCCATTGGGAGAGCTAGTGGTGGCCGTCGTGTTCGTGCCACATGCCGGGATCAGCAACAACGACCCAGTAAGGATGAAAATCGCGATGACTGCCCAGGCTTTTCGCGAGCGCTTGTTTCCAGTCACCACCCCAATGCCCGCAAATCCGAGCAAGGGAAGGGACAGCCACACAGCATAGAAGTTTCTTCGATGAACCAGTGAGCCTGTGGTCACCGGGCCAAACGTGCTGATGGTTAGATTACCGATGCCCGCTGTTCCCCCGTTGAGGGTCAAGAATTTGGGGTTAGTGCTGTTGGGATAAGTGAACGAGCAGACTGGAGCAATAGTGACCAAGGGGGAAATCGATCCGCAAGCCAGGGTGATGCCGCCATCCTTAGGCGTCTGGTATCCATTCGCAGCATTTACGCTGACGACTCCTTGCGCACCGCTTCCCGCGACCACGCTGCTCGGGGCCACGACGCTAGCGATAGTAATCGTGAATTGTGGAGTGACCGCAAGGACCGTGAAATTCTGAGGGGATGTCGTTGTGGTGAACGAGGTCGCCGGATCTGTCCCTGTAATGGTTACGCTATAAAGCGTCTGCGTAGTGGTGGCCTTGGTTGTCAGATTTGCGATGGCGAATCCTGGAGTCGTGACTGAACCGGGCGCGACTGTGCATACGGGTGTGTCCGTGGTTGCTATGGTCGATGTGACCTGGCACGTGAAATCTACGGTACCGGTAAAGCCGGTCTGTGACTGGACCTGAATCGAAGTGGAAGAAACTCCCCCGGGAGCCACTGCGTCAGGCGACAGCGCCGAAGGCGCTAACGTGAATTCGGCTGCCTGCGCCGCGGCTCGTGGCGTAAGGTTCAACATGAAAGCCAGTGCCAAAATGGCCGGAATTCCGGCGCGCCGGAGATCAACTCTGAGGAATTTCAATTGCGCAATAGACATGAACTGGGTTTGACTCAACTTGCTTCGATTCATCCGCCGGCAAAAAAGCTGCCCGCCCGTACCGCAGGACTATACCGATGGGTGTCAGCCAGCCATTTTTCGATTGCGGCAGGGAATCTGGGGACAATTTTACATCATGCGCGGGCGGAATCTGCGATGCTGAAGGAAAGAATAGCAGTTAAGGAACGGTAACGATGATTCCGGTACAAGGCTTGGAACCGCGACGCCGATAGCTGTGTTGAATGGCGGAGTCAAAATAGATGGCATCTTCCGCTTCAAGTTGGAATTCTTCGCTACCGATTTTCAGCACAAGCGATCCCTTGATGAGGTAGAGCAACTCGATTCCCGGATGCTGATGCGGTTTGGCTTTCTCCGATGGGATGTCTTGGAACTCGGCTACGTACCCGCTTAGCTTGCGTTCCGTTGCATTGTAGTCCAGACATTCGAAATAGTACGGGACGTCCGGTACTCCGGGCTTTTCCGGGAAACGCTTGCGTTCCGTCTTGCGCACGATGCTGACGACGCGGCGCTTGCGTTCGTCGGTGAAGAAATGGTCGAGGCCAACGCTGTACACCAGGGCGATGCGCAGCAGCGTTGGAAGAGTGGGAAAGATTTTGCCACGCTCGAGTTTCGACAGCAGACCAGGCGACAGGCCGGTGTGATTGCCGAGTTCTACGAGGCTGAGGCCCTTGCGAAGGCGCAGCGTGCGCAGTTTCTCGGCGATTGAATAGCGCCCGAGGCCTTGGGCGATGGTCTCGTTCACACGGGGCATGATTTCCTGATCATAAATCCGATGTGCATTGTAATGGAGCTAGAACGCTTTGCTCGCAGGCGCCGGTGCGCAAAAGAGCAACGGCAGAGGACGCGAAAAAGGCCGCGATGGGTGCCGAAGGGGACGTTAGTGTCAGCAAGGGTTCTTTGTCATTCCGAAGAGGCACGAAGCGCCAACTGAGGAATCTGCTGTTAGCTTGCGCCGAGGCGCAGCCGGTACCTCACCGCATCGCTTCTCGGAATGACAAATGCAAATCGGATCTTGGCTTATTTCGGCTGCTGCTTTTTCTTCCCGAACAGTCCCATCACGCTGTTGATGGGGTTCTGCTGCTGGTTTCCGGTATTTCCCTGGCCTTGTTGCTGACTAAGGACATTCTGCAGCAGACCGCCCGCGATGCCCTTCACGTCAGGGGTGAACTTCGGATCCGAAGTCGTCCCAGTAATCCCAAACGGAACGCCCATTCCCCCTACTTGAGCCTTCATTTTGAAAGCGAGTTCATTCGTCGGGCTGACAGTGCCGTCCCCGGTCAATACGCCGATCGAAGGCACGGTCAAGTTGATGTTGTTTGCAGCAGTCCCGGCGGGAGCCATCTTCACGTCGGAACTGAAATTCTGGATCGTTGTGTCGTTGCCGGTATTTTTTCCCGCGATCGCAGAAATCGCAGCCATCTTCTGTCCGAGATTGAAATTCGCCAACTGTGTGTTTTGCATCTTCACCGACCCGGCCGAGACCAGCTTGTCGACAGGGCCTGAGCTCGTGAGATTCACGTCGAGGTGTCCTCCCTTGAGGGTCGCATTGGGTGGTAAGATCACGCCCACAGCCGGCAGCATGGCCTCGAGATCATCCACTGGCATGTTCTGCCCGTTCAACTTCAGATTTACGACGGTGACCTTGCCGTGCACGTCATAGGTGCCAGTCAGGTGCGCTACGGCCTGACCCATCGAGATATCGCACTGCTGAATGGTTCCAGTTTCCTTCTGAAGGTCGTGAGCGACGGCAAATTTCACGTCTACGGGACGTCCTGCCGGAGAGCCCTTTTTCACCACCTGCAGCTTTGTAGCTTTCAAAGTTCCATTAACGTTGGCTTGGTGGCCATTCGATTTGAGGGTCGCATCCAGATCCGCCATGCCGGAAATTCCCGCCGCCGGATCGATAAATCCTGACGCTGCCAGGTTCATGTTGTTCACGTTGAGCTTGGCATCGAGAGGGGTTTGCGCTGCATCTTCAGCGTCAATCGGCCCGGCATTTCCCGTCAGCTTCATGCTTCCACCGGATGGAGTATTCGCGGTCATCTGGAAAGGGAATGCGGACGTGAAGGCAAAGTTCGTGACCGTTATATCGACCTTGCTGTAAACCCGCTTTGTATTGTCTCCAACTTGAGAAACCGTGAGCTGTCCGTCATTTACGTTGAGCTTTGCCACAGACAAATTGGGATTGCTGCCGGAAGTCTCTTCGGACTTTTTCTGTTCCTTCGGCGACTGTTCGGCCTTCGTGCTTGGAGCCGGCCGCTGTCCCTTGGTAGGCGCCGCGGGGTTGCTACCGCCCAGACTCGAGAAGTTCCACTTTTCGCCATTTTCCGACTTGATGAGGCTGATCTGCGGATCATTCAGGGTCAACTCGGTGACATTGAGCGTTTTCGAGAAGATAAGAGGAATCATTTCGACGCCAACCTTCAGCGATTTTGCCTGCACAAAGGGTGACTGGCTGAACGCCGGATCGTCGGCGATGGCAATGTTCTCGGCCTCGACGGATCCGGAAAACAGCGAAAGCGACAAATTTCCGACTTTGACCTGCCGGCCTAGCGCTCCCGTTAATTCCGACTCCAGCTTCGGACGGAATGTATTCGCATCGATAAAGAAGGGGATCGCGATCACGATCACGATCAACACTACGATGATGATTCCGATAATTTTGAGAACTTTCATGGTCTTCCTCCTACCGAAACGGTGGACGTTAGGGGTCGATTAAGCAGAAGAAAATTGCGGCGCCGCAAGTCTATCACTGCTGCTCCTGAATGAGCTCCGGAGAGGGCACCGACGGGTTGGGGTTTGTGCCTCTATTCCCGGCGGCTAACTCGAGTTCGTGTTTGGCTTCTGTCGTGCGCCCGAGCCGCTGCAATGCCTGAGCGCGGAGATAATGCGCATCCGTGCGGTCCGGATCCACCTTCAATGCCGCATCCGCTTCGGCCAGCGCCAATGAGTACTTCTGCTGCTTTTGATAAATCTTGGCCAACCCAAGCAGGGAATTCACCAGCCGCGGATCGTGCCGCAACGCCTCCCGATAGCTTTTCTCCGCCTTTGCATCCTCTTCACTCAGCCAGTAAGAATTTCCGATTTCTTCGTAGTTGAGCGCCATCTCCGGTTCCAGTTCGGCGTCTTTCGCGAACTCGGCCCGTGCCTGCGGATACTCCTCCTTTTTCATGTGCACCAACCCTAGGTTGAAATGCACGAAGGGCAGCTTCGGGTCCTGCTTCGCAGCTGCCTCAAATTCGGTCATCGCGGGCGCGTACTCCTCGCGATTTAGATAGTATTTCCCGGCAAAAAGATGGTACTGCGATGAGCCATCACCGATTTTCGTAAGTTGCTCGGCCGCCTGATGGTCGAGTTCGTCAAGTCCGGCGCGATGTGCCGCGTTGGATAGTACATACAAATAAGGGAAATGTCCTGATTCCTGGGGCCAGAGCGGCTTTAGGGTCTGCACAGTATCTGTCCACCGGTCACTGAAGAAGTAGCACAGCCCCAGCAAATAGCGGGGCTGCACCGCCTCCGGCTGCTCGCGGACTACGCTTTCCAGCGGAGGTATTGCTTTCAGAAATTCATTCTGGCGATAGTAGGCAAGGCCGATATTGAGACGGATTCCGGGCACTTGTGGCATAAGTTTTTCGGCCTTGCGCAGGTCTTCCAGAGCCTTGTCCCACTGCCTGCGCCGCATGTGAACTACGCCCAGGTTGGCATAGGCAGCGCCCGACGCCGGATCGAGTTGGAGCACCCGGCGAAAGTCCTGCTCTGCCTGGTCGAGGTTCCCATTTTTTAGCGCTTCTTGCCCACTGTGAAAAATGTCAGCCGGATTGCCGGGGCCTTGATTCGGCTGGTTCATCCTGGCCTGCGGGACCGGTCGCGCGACCCCGATCAGGCCGAATTCCGTTGCCAAAAAAAGAAAGAACAGAAGATGAAGAATGTGTGTGAACGTGATTCGTACGCTTGACACTCGCATGACTCTCTGCTGTAGTGTCCGCCAGCATTCGCAAAAAATTCAAGGGATGCTTAGTATTGCGATCCTTATTTTTGAGCCAAACAACCGGCGCTCCGCGAGACTTTGAAACCTTGAAACTTTTGAAACTATCCTCTTTATGGTGACTATTCGTGATGTGGCGAAGGAGAGCGGTTTTTCCTCGACCACGGTGTCGATTGTCCTGAATAACGCGCCCCTCGCGCGATACATCCCTGCCGCCACAAAAAAGAAGATCGAGCGTGCCGCCGAAAAGCTCGGTTACCGCCCCAACCAGTTCGCCCGCTCGTTACGCAGCAAGCGAAGCCACACCGTCGGCGTCATGGTTTTCGATATGACCGACCCGTTCTGTACCCCGATTCTTCGCGGAATCGAAAACTCCCTTTACCAGGCTTCCTATCTGCCGATTCTCACCGACGTCCACAACGAGGGTAGCCGCTTCGAGCGCTATCTCGAGATGCTGCTCGACCGCCGCATCGAGGCACTCATCGTCATCGCCAACTGGGTTTTTCTCGACATCAACCTTCTCGGAGATCTGGAAAAGAGCAGCATTCCGACCGCAATGGTCGGGTGCGAACTGCAAAACGATACGATCAGCTCGATCATCGTCGACAATGAAGTCGGCGGTCACATCGCCCTCGAGCATCTGCATTCCCTCGGACATCGCAAAATCGCATTCATTCGCGGCCCGAAAACCTTGACGGATAGCTCCCCGCGCTGGAAAGGCATTCGCGGATGCGCCAAGCAGTGCGGCCTCGAATTGGACAATCGCCTGATCGTCGAGATGCCGGAGTCGCGAGATCCTCTCGCGAGCTTCGAACTGGGATACAAGTTGACCGAAGAACTCGTACGCCAGAAGAGGTCGTTCACGGCCCTGGTGGCATTCGATGACATGAGCGCGTTCGGAGCGATCCGTGCGTTGAACCGCGCGGGCATCCGAGTTCCCGAGCAGTGCTCGGTGATCGGCTTCGACGACGTTTCTACCGCGGCGATCTACACTCCCTCGTTGACGACGGTTCGCCAGCCCATGGAAGGCATGGGCACCTCAGCGGTCACCATCGTGGTCGATGGCATCAATGCGGTGCTCGAAAAACGCGAAGTCACCGCGACCCACCGGAAAGTTGCTCCTGAACTGGTGGTTCGTGAATCCACCCGCAGCGTGGTGTAGAGATCCTGAACGAACGCCTTTGTCCGTCAAGCGAAGGCGAAGCCAAGAGGTCTCGTAGCGCCAGCGACCCGCCTGCTGCAGCGGAGGCGTCTCGCCTCTGCAACCGGAAACGTTTCCGAATGTAAAGTTCTCTCACTCGCACCCGTTATGCTCTGATTTTTCTTGACAGTGAACATCGTGTAAAAGCACTATTCATACGTTTTAATAGTCCGTCCAGGGTCTCAACTCCGCAACGGGCGTCTAGGCCATAAATGGAAATCGGGCTGCAAAGCTCGACAATCAGCGTTGTGCCGACCGAACCAGTGCAGGATATCCCTGCGCATAGGGGGAGCCTTACGATGAAATCTTCTCGTGTTCTGCTGGGCGTTTTTCTCGTGCTAATGCTCTGCGCCGCTGCGTGGTCCCAGACCAACGGCTCAATTACCGGTACGGTCAAAGATCCCACGGGAGCCTCCGTTGCCGGCGCAGACGTAGTAATCACCAACACCGATCAGGGCATCACTCGTCAGATGGCAACCAATTCCACCGGCGATTACAACCAGGCCTCGCTGCCGCCCGGAAGGTACGATGTCGTCGTAACCGCCCCGGGATTTAAGAAGTTCCAGGCCAAAGGCGTCGTGCTTGACGTCGCTCAGAAGGCTCGCGTCGACGTGACGCTCGAAGTCGGCGCCGCCTCGACAGAAGTCGTCGTCGAAGGCACCAACGTCGCCCAAGTCGAAACCCAGTCCTCAGAACTCGCCGGTACCGTTACCGGCAAAGAAATCACTCAGCTCGAATTGAACGGCCGGAACTTTTCGTCGCTCGTCACGCTTGTTCCCGGCGTCAGCAATCAGACCGGTCAGGATGAGCCCCAAGTCGGCATCAACGGCAGCGTTAGCTTCTCCATGAACGGCGGCCGAACCGAGTACAACAACTGGGAACTCGATGGCGGCGACAACATGGACAACGGCAGCAACGGTACGCTGAACGTTTATCCCAGCGTCGATGCAATCGCAGAATTCAAGGTTCTGACCTCGAACTACGGAGCCCAGTACGGCAGGAACGGATCGGGGACCGTCGAGGTTGACACCAAGTCCGGAACCAGGACGTTCCATGGTGATGCCTACGAATTTGTCCGCAACGATATTTTCAACGCCAACAATTATTTTAATAGCGTGGCCCTCGGTGGCAACGGGCAGGTTCCTCCCTACAAGAAGAACGATTTCGGTTACACGATCGGTGGGCCGGTCTATATCCCCGGCGTTTACAACAAGGACAAGCAGAAAACGTTCTTCTTCTGGTCACAGGAATGGCGTCGCGAGCGAGTGCCGGCCAACTTCAACCAGGTCGTGCCCTATAGCGCGGAGCGAACCGGCAACTTTAGCGACTTGTGTCCGGATCCAACCGGTTCATTCGCAGACTGCCCGAAGAATCCAGCTACAGGTGCTTATTTCTCAGGCAACCAGGTCACGGTCGCTCCCGCAGCCACAGCCATCCTGCCTCTGATTCCCATTGGTACTGTCGACGCACCGGGTGCATCGGCTTACAACACCAACATCACATTACCGACCAGCTGGCGCGAGGAGCTGGTCCGGGTCGACCACAACATCAATGAGCACAACCGCGTCACCTTTCGTTACATCCATGATTCCTGGAATACCGTCGAGCCCGGCCCCATTTGGGATTCGGCTTCGTTCCCAACTGCTCAAACAGCTTTCAATGGGCCTGGCGTCGCCGTCGTCGCGCGCCTGACCAGCAACATCTCTCCTACGCTGCTCAACGAATTCGTCGCCAGCTACACGACCGACCACATCTCCTTCAAATCAGTGGGCGTATATCAGCGCCCGTCGAGTTTGGATTCGCAGATGGGCTTTCTCTATAACAATGGCTTCGGTGGAAAACTTCCCGCGTTTTCTCTCGCAGGGGGAAGATACGATGGCATCGCCATGGATCCCAATGGCATCTGGCCAGAGGGTCCGTACAATTCCAATCCGACTTATACCTATCGCGATAACGTGACCAAGATTATCGGACGCCACAATCTGACTATGGGTGCTTATTTTGTTGCGGCCCAGAAGAATGAGCTTAGCAGTGTGCAGGTGAACGGCTCTCTGGCTTTCGATACATCTTCGCCATTGAGCACCGGCAATCCCTTCGCCGATATGCTGATGGGCAACATCGCCAGCTTCAGTCAGGGCAGCAATCAGCTGAAGTTCTACAACCGCTACAAAATCTTCGAACCATATTTACAGGACGACTGGCGAGTTAATGACCGCCTTACAATCAACTTGGGATTGCGGGTAAGCATGTATGGAACTTACCGTGATCGCTATCAGCACGCTTATAACTGGGATCCGACGGTCTACGCCGCAGGAATCGCGAATGCGCCCAAGGTTGACGGAGATGGCTCTGTCACCGGTAGCGCCGGTGCACTTCTGCCGGGTGTAGGCAATCCACTCTTGGGTCTGGTGCAATGCGGTGGTAAGGGAGGTACCTATACCATCGGCGGATTTACCGATACGGTTGGCGGAAACCCCAACGCCGGCTGCTTGAATGGGCATTTGTTTAATCCGGCTCCCCGCATCGGTTTCGCCTGGGATCCCAAAGGCAACGGCAAAATGGCAATCCGCGGCGGCTACGGTATCTTCTTTGAGCATGCCAACGGAAACGAAGCCAACACGGAAGGCATGGAAGGTCAGACATCTCCTCTGCTGCAGAGTCAGGCTCAGAACAACATCCCTGGATACCTGAACATCGGAAACGCCAGCCTTGGTTTCGCTCCGACCTTCCCATCCAGCTTCTATTCCATTCCGAAGTCGGTCGTGTGGCCGTACATGCAGCAATATCACCTCGATGTGCAGCGTGAAATGCCCGGGCATACGGTTCTGACGGTTTCCTATGTGGGCAGTAAGGGTACACACCTCGGCCGCCAAAATAACCTGAACCAGCTATATCCCACTCAGACTGGAGATAATCCGTACAATCCCGGTCAGCAGATCAGTGACGCCGATTGCAATAGTCTCGCGAACGTCGGCCTTCCCAACGTCACCGGTGTAGTAAACGGAAAAACGCTGACCGGGCAGACTGCTATCAATTTGCAGACGGCTTGCGGTAACGATCCGAACCCTTACCGTCCATACTTGGGTATGTCCAACATTACCCGTCTCGAAAACAAGTCATCTTCCACTTACAATGCCCTTCAGATTTCCGCCCGCAAGAGCGTGGGCGCTCTGAATCTCTCAGCCGCCTATACTTACAGCCACTCCATCGACGACTCATCCGATCGTTATGACGGAAGCTTCGTCAACTCCTATGACCCGTCCTCCAACCGGGCCAGCTCGAACTTCGACCAGCGGCATATGTTGAACGTTGGATACGTTTACGACCTGCCGTTCTTCAGAAAAACCGGACTCGCTCATGCCATGCTCGGCGGATGGCAGTGGTCGGGTATCGTCGCCTTCTCTACCGGTACACCGCTCAATGTCACGAATGGCACTACCTACGGCGATAATGCTGGCGTAGGCAACGGCGTTGGAACCGGATCGTATCCGGACGTCATCAGCAATCCAAGACAGAACGTTCCGGCGCGGAGTCAGGTCACGTCCAGCAGTTATGCGGGCTATTTCTATGACCCGAACGCGTTTGTAGCGCCCACCGGTCTCACCTTCGGTGACGTGGGGCGGAACTTCCTGCGCAATCCCAGCCGCACCAACTTCGACATGGGCCTCTTTAAGCACTTCCAGATCAAAGAAAGCATGGCGTTCGAGTTCCGTGCTGAAGCCTTCAACATATTCAACCACACCCAGTTCGGTGCAACCGGGACAGGCGGACTCGGTGGCTCAGGCTTCCTTGAAATCAGTTCAGCGCACCTCGCCCGAATCCTCCAGTTCGGCGCGAAGTTCATCTTCTAACCCGGCTAAAAGGCGCATAACCAAAAGCCCGGCCTCCTAGGAGGCCGGGTTTCTTTCGCGTGGAGGACGAAAAATGCCTGACGCCCAGCAGCTCACAACGCACGCGGCCTCGCGCTCCCTACGGATTCAATTCACTCCGCAGCCGTTTCGACAACTTCTCGATCTCTTTCAGCTTTTGTATAGTGTCCTTCGGCAATGTGCCTCGGCGGACGTTCGCGACATCAATCGGAATGGTCTGAGCCGTGCGCGCTAAGTCGTCAGCGTCCCGCTGCATTTTCGCTGGATCGATGTGCGGCAGCCTCGGGTCCTCCGGCGCCGTCTTCCCGTGATCCGGATCCATGGAGGCCGGCGGAGGCGGTATGCCAGGAGTGTAGACATCCTTCATCTGGGCCCCGGTGGAAACAACGCAGCCGAGCAGAAGAATCGATAGAAATACTGGTTTCGTCATCGCACGCCCCCAGACCGCAAAGGCGGATTTGTCGTTCATTGTACTCGTCGTGTTCACCCCGAGACGTCTCAACGCAGAGAGACCCAAGCCTGGGTTCCGAACCTTCGTGTGAACTGCCATTCTTAGCGCCTTCGCGGCATTTCTTTGCGTTCCTTAGCGGTCTAAGATTTTTGCAAACTGTAATTGCTTGAAAATCAGAGCAGTAGGATGTTTTCCACAACCCATTGTGGCATCTGACCTTGCGCACAGGATCGTACCTGCGTCATGATCGTCGCCGCCGACACTGCGTGATTGGGCCTTCGCAGCTCGTCCAAGCTGAGAGTAAGTTCTTTGAAATCAAGATTTTGCCCGTAACCGATTGAGCCACATAGATTATTTCGGAATTTCGCGCTAAGGGCAATAATATATCTGACTCAGTGTTATCATGATTTCGCCGTGACAGGGCTATGGAATCGTGTCCAAGGAGCCGCCAAAGACTGGGCAGATGATATTTCTGCGAATCCATCCATAGGTTTTTCTCATCCACAAGAATGGGAGCCTGTGCTCTGGATTGGCCTTATAGATATCGGGATCAACTGTATAGCGAATGTTCCCGATGGTCAAAGTCTTAGGGTCTAAAGGACTTATTGGGTTTCCATTGTAGACATAGTGGTGTGCTGTGCCGATCTCGACCCCACCTTGGTCACGTATCCAAACCATATCGCTTTTAGTACCTTTGGGATGCGATGCAACTGTGGACGCTCGGCGCTTCGATGGTTTAGATTTTAGGACTGTTGTAAACTCGCCTGCTGAGATTCTTTGAGGTATACGTGATCGGTTGAACATGCAACGAAGAATCCAAGCATTGACGTAAATGGGCGTAGGCGCAGCCATGATTCGAGAACACGAGATTAAGGAAAAAATCGCACAGGCTATAAATCGCCAAATCTCAATTGTCGATTTGGCTCGATGGTTCTACTCGAATAGCTGGAATATGCATAAAGACAGTTCTCCGTCCGCTGTCGCCTTGGCTTCCGATGTTCATTTATTACTTGCTGAGCGCGATGATTTTTCAATCAGTGATGCAGAGTTTATTTCCGGACTGCAAGCGCTTAACATTGACGATACGCAATTGATCGAAGTAGACGTTCCTCAGCCTGCTTTCTATCTTAAGTCGGCACCTGCGCTCCTGGTTCCGGTATCGGTGTAACCATTAGCGGAATTCGCGTTAGTAATTCTTCATCGAAGAAAACGTCGAACCAGTAGAGGCCATCTACATCTACCCCAAGTCCTATTTTCAAAATTAAGTTCTGGCCTTGATCCTTTCCGAGAAACTGCGATACATGATTGACTATGTCCTTGCGTTCGCCGTTCGGCTTCTCGACAACCACCTTAATCGTGTGATCTCCGGTGACAGGACCAGATTTCAAGCTGATCCATCCCTCTAGGGGAATTATTGGTTTAATTCCGTCAGGTATTGCCGTCCGCATACCTTGGAGTCGGTATTGAACTCTATCGATAATGCGCACAATCGTTATCGATTCGTCTTTTTCTTGGAGCACCTTTTCGCACAAGAGAGCTCCAGTAATGTATGGCCGTAACTTGTCCATTGCCTTACCCCAATTAACTACCATTGAGAGATTAATAATGGCTGCGCCATTATATTGACTTTTGACACACGTAGTTCTACCTTCTGTCTAGGAAGGCTAAACGTGCCTCAAAAGCCAACTCGCGATCCAGCCAAGGATACTGGCGACTTTGGCAGATTTTCACGTTTGCTTGACAAATTAATTTCGGTCCCCAACGATAAAGTTAAGGCCGAACTCGACGCCGAGAAATCGCGGCGAACGCCGAAGCGGAAACGGGCTTCCGTGGGCCACGCTTTCCGCGATACGGATTAGAACGGCGTCGTTTCACCCTCCTTCCCGGTGAGTTCCTTGTAGGTCAGTCGCTTTCCCACCACGTTACGCAGCGCGAGATCGAAGCGTGCGAAATCATTCATCGGTTCTTCTTTGGTGCCGCGATTGTTGTAACGGAATACCTGCTCGTCCAAGTAGCGATCCAGATGGAACGGCTCAACCGCGACGTAGGTTCCGCGCAGATTGCGCTTCAAGAGACTCCAGAAGTTCTCCAGCCCATTAGTGTGAACGCGGCCATTGACGTACCGTTCAGAATGATCCACCACGTCATGTACGTACCACCAATTCACGCGGTCATACGCAACGGCATTATCGGTGTAGAGTTTGGAGCCGTGCTTCACTTCCTTCAGAATCTGATCCTGTAAGGTCTTGCGCTCGACGTTCGGCACGACCTTGGCGCGGATCTCCCGGCGCGGGCGATCCAACATTCCAAGCACGACAGTCTTAGCCGCGCCCTTATCTGCCTGAAAGCGTGCGCGGCGATCCTTGTGCATATTGCGCATCTTTCCGCCGATGAAGCTCTCATCGGCCTCGACTTCATTGTTGCCTTCCGGACCATCGCCAAGCTTGTGAAAGGTGCCGATACGCAAGGCCACGCGGACGCGATGCAGCATGAACCACGCGGACTTCTGGGTAACGCCAATGGCGCGGTGAATCTCGTAGGACGAGATTCCGTTCTTGCAGTTCGCGATCATCCATACCACCATGAGCCATTTGTCTAGGCCGATAGGAGATTCCTCGAAGATGGTATTGACCTTGACGCTAAACTGTCGCTTCGGATGCTTGGTCTTGCACTCCCAGAGGCGACGGGTGGAGATGAAGCGAACTTCCTTCGATCCGCAGCGAGGACAAGTGACGCCATCAGGAAAGCGGCGCTCCATCAAAAAGCTATGGCAGTTGTCGGGATCGCTGAAGTACTGGATCGCTTGCTGGAGGGTCTTGAGTTCGGCTTCCATGTACCGAACTGTAACAGAGAAGAGTTACTGAGTCAAGTATATTATTACCGCGCTAAGTCGCTCATTCCAGAGATCCGGGGGAGGGGGGGAGGGTACCCACAAGAGTTCCCCCGTTCCATTTCGGGAAAACGAACCCGATGTTTGCCCAGATTTTCTTTGCGCCCTTCGCGGACGTTCTTCGCGGTCTTAGCGGTCTGGGATTTTGGGTGAAAGTCGCAAGCTCTTCAGAAGCCGTTATCGAACCGGACCAACAGAAACCGCAGCTCGAGCTCTGATGGCCTGCAAAGCGCGATCCAGATCTTCAATCAGATCCTCCACCGCTTCGATCCCGACCGACAATCGAACCATCTGCTCGGTCACGCCCATCTCCGAGCGTTGCTCGGCCGAGATCATCGCGTGCGAAGTCAGAACCGGAATCGACACCAGCGACTCAACTCCTCCCAAACTCGTTGCCAGCGTAAAGACACGCATCGCCTCGCTCACGCGCCGCGCGTCGTCGCCCGTTCCCTCCACTTCGAACGTCACCATGCCGCTTCCACCCGACATCTGCTCGCGCGCAATTGCGTTCTGCGGATGACTCTTCAGAAACGGATAATGCACCTTCCGCACCTTCGCATGTTGCTCAAGAAATTCCGCCACGCGCAACGCATTCTCATTGTGCTGCGCCACGCGCACCGCGAGCGTCTTCATGCCACGAATCAGCAGCCACGCTGCATGCGGATCCATGCAGTTGCCCAAAGTCTTGCGGGTTTCCCCGATCTGTTCGATGAGATCGCGGCGTCC
>DATJWZ010000615.1:0-2525 GCA_035500795.1 Candidatus Eiseniibacteriota bacterium
GAGTTCGTGGGCCAGCGTGCTCATGTCGTCGTACTTCCCGTTGTAGTTCATCAGGATGTAGGGATGGACGTCGTAGGCGCCTCCGTTCGAATACGCTCCGGCGTGCTTGCCTTCATTGGGATACATGTCGATCCAGCGCTCGGTGAAGCACTGATTCGTGACATTGGCATATTCGTTGCCGAGCGGAGCAAGCGCGGTGAGAATGTTGCGCTCGGCGGCGTCGACCGTGTACTTCAAGTCGACCGACGAGACTAGCGGAGCGTAGAGATCGTAATAATGCAACTCTGAGACTCCGAGCATCCGTTTGCGGAGCTTGAGATAGCGATGGAAGGCGGAGAGATTGCGTCCGACGCCCTCGATCAGGCGTGAATAGACGGACTCCGGAATATTGAATGGATCGAGACTCGCTTGCAGTGAACTCTTATAGTTGCGGGCATGCGAGTAGAAGGCTGCCGTCTGCACGTTGGAGTTCATCAGCGAGCCGAAAGTCGCCCGGTATTGCCCCATCGCAGTGAAGAAAGCTTCCATCACTTTCTTCCGATCTTCCCGGACCGGCGAAGCGCGATGCAGCGCGAGAGTGGCCTTGTCGAGCTTTGCCGTCTTGCCATTGCTCAGCGTGACAACGGGGAACGGGAAATCGGCGTCGGCGAAAATTCCGAAAACGCTGGAGGGGCCACTGGCCATCACCGTTGCGGCTGCCAGAAGTTTCTCTTCCGCGTTGCTCAGGGTATGTGCACGGCGGCGAGCCAAGTCTTCCAGGTACGGGCCGAAGGCCTGGAGCCGTGGCTCTTCTTTCTGAAATCGCTCAATCGTCGCGTTGTCCATCTTCAGGATTTCGGGCTCGATGAAGGCTGATTCCGTGCCGAGAATCGAGGCCAACTGGATCATCTCCTGCTGCATGGCCTGATAGGCACTGACGCGCGTGTCTTCGTCGGACTTCATGGCCGCATAGACGTAGAGGCGGGAGAGCTCTTTGTCGAAGTCACTTTGGATATGGAGCGCATCGGCCAGGCGCGAAGGGGAAGATGAGAGTGTGCCCTGAAATTCGCGCAGCTTGGGGAGAGCGGCAGCTAGTTTCTCTTTTGCGGCGCGCCACGCTTCGTCCGAGGTGTAAACAGCGGCGAGGTCCCACTTGTGCTCGTCGGCGATCTTGGCCCGGTCGCGTTCGTCGGTTTGGGGCGGAAGAACGCTGGTGGCGAAAAGTTCGGATGAGCGGCGGGGAAGTGAATCGAACATCGGGAAAGTCTCCTTCAGATCGGCCCGTCTGCGGAGAAAGCGGCCTGAAATCAGAATACATCGTAAGTGCTAGACTGATCGCGGCTTTTGCGCTGAAAACCTCTAACCACGAAGGACACGAAGGTGCACGAAGGATTTCCTTTGTGTTCCCTTCGTGACCTTGGTGGCTCATGCTCTCGGTTTTCCCGCGAAGGACGCGAAGATACGACTGTATGACTCCTCCAAAAGAAAAACTCGGCCTGATCGCCGGCAACGGCAAGTTTCCTTTTCTCGTGCTGGATGCGGCACGGGCCCAGGCGTTTGAAGTCGTCGTCGCCGCGATCAAGGAGGAAACTTTTCCTGAGATCGAGTCGTATGGGGCTGCGTCGGTTCACTGGTTATCTCTGGGTGAGCTTTCGAAACTGATCGAGACCTTCCAGCGCGAAGGCGTGAAGCGAGCGGTGATGGCGGGGCAGGTGAAACATAAACAAATTTTCTCGAGCATCCGTCCGGACTGGAAGCTGGCGAAGCTGCTGCTGTCGCTCACGACACGCAATACAGATTCTCTACTGGGCGCTATTGCGAAACTGCTGGCGGATGAAGGCATCACTCTCGAGAAGTCCACCTGGCTGCTTGAGCCTCTGATGGTGAAGGCCGGAGTGCTGACGAGGCGCGCTCCTACAGATCAGGAGTGCAAAAACATCGAATACGGGCGTGCTGTGGCGCGGCAGGTCGCGCAGTATGACATCGGGCAGACTGTTGTGATCGCCGAATCGGCGTGTGTCGCAGTCGAAGCAATGGAGGGCACCGATGCGACGATCGAGCGCGCGGGGCAGATCATGCGGTCGCTGCACGGAGACGCGTCCACCCTGAGCCGCGCCTTGACCGTAGTGAAGATTGCGAAACCGAATCAGGATATGCGGTTTGACGTGCCGGTGATTGGCGTCAAGACGATTGAAGTCATGAAAGCCGCCGGAGCAACTTGTCTCGCCGTCGACGCGGGAAAGTGTTTGCTGCTGGATGGGCAGAAAGTGATCGAAGCGGCGGACGAGGCGAGAGTTGGAATCGCTGCGGAAGGATAAGTCATGAAGCACAAGATTTCACCGACAGAGGCAACTCGCATAGCGGATCAACTTCGACGCGCATTTGACGGCAGTGCGTGGCACGGACCTGCCCTACTGGAAATCCTGGCTGATGTTGATGCGGCCGCTGCGGCCGCCCGCCCCATTGCGAATGTGCATAGTATTTGGGAATTGGTGTTGCACATCGCTGCATGGGATGGGGCAGGCTTGCGCCGGTTAGCCGGCAAG
>DATJWZ010000616.1:0-2779 GCA_035500795.1 Candidatus Eiseniibacteriota bacterium
CCTTTCTGCTACCCGGCTGACATACCCGTGCACGTCGATGGAGGAATAATCGAGTTGCCGACGAAGGATCGGCTTCTCACCGACGTAGTAGGCCGCTATCGCCAACCGGAGATCGCCCTTGAACAGTCGGATCAACCACGCCAGATAAGCCACGCCGCCCCTGATGTTTTCGTCAAGGCGATAGCGATTTCGAACTCCAAACCGCGTTGCCGTCTCCGGCATAAGTTGCATCAGGCCCACGGCGCCTTTGCTTGATACGGCATAGGGATTCCAGGCGGATTCCTCATCGATGACCGCGTCTACGAGTTCAATCGGGACTCGATATAGCGTCGCGTAATATACAGCCCACCTGGCAGAGAGAATGCGGACATCGGCAGAGGTCAACACTTGCGCTCGTGCGATTTGTATCGAGAGCAGCAGGCAGCATGCATAGCCAATCCGCTTCATGCCACTCCCTCGGCCAGCACGGGTCTTTCACTGCGAGGCATGATTTTGCCGGGTCCGCCGCTTGCGACAAGTTCATCGCGATATCGCTTTGAATCGGCGACTAGCCCCTCAAACCCCGCGCGCAGCATTAGTCGCTTGCGGTCTCCCTCCGTCTTTGCCAATAAAGGCAACAATAGATCGCGCTGTTCGTGTGAGATTTCCTCTGCGCCCAGGATTTCAAGGGCCTGGGCCAAGTCCAACATCTCCGCAATCGAGGGAGGCTTCTCCATGTTCCAACCCCGCAGAGCGTGTGCAAGTCCTGCCAATTGGCCGCGTAACCGCGGACTCTCACTGCGGCTCCTCGTAGTCAAGATCTCTGTTTCACGCTCGACGGTGGGATAGTCGAATCGCAGGTAGAAACATCTCCGTCGTAGGGGATCTCCCAAACGACGTTCTTCGTTCGAACTAAGGACGACGAAAGGTGTGGTTGTGGCGGTGATTGTTCCAAGCTTCGGCACCGTGATCTGCCACGCACTTAACACCTCAAGTAGCAAAGCTTCGAAGCCCTGGTCTACTTTGTCGATTTCATCAATGAGCAGAACGCAAGGACGCTCTGGGCAACGCAAAGCACGGAGTAGAGGACCTTCCACGAAGAAGTCGAGGGTATGTAGCCGCTGTCGAATTCCATTCCAATCCTTCGTCAGATCCTCGCCTTGCGTCTCGAGGAAGAGCTTCTGCAAGGCCTCGTCGAATCTCCCGATGGCCTTGTCCTCGGTGATGCCGGCATAGCACTGGAGGCGCTCCACCGGCGCATTGGAGGCCTCCGCCACGGCGTAGGCAAGCTCCGTCTTTCCGCATCCAGGTGGCCCCTCGATCAGGAGTGGCTTGCGCATTTGCGCGGCGAGATACACGACGGACAGCGTCACCGGATCGACAATGTATCGAGCCGCGCGCAGTTTCGAGCCCAGTTCGGCGGCAGACGCAAACACAGCAGTGGTCCTTTCGGCGTGAACACTACACCGGAGCTGTCCGGTTCGCATTCGTGGAAAAACAAGCGGAACGGTACAGGCTAGGTAAGCGAGCGCAGCGGGATGCTGCGGTCACTGTCCGGAGCGGAAGACCGAGAGAATGAGATAGGCATTTGTTTCCAAAGCGAATCAACGTCTCTTGGCGCCATCAGTGTTTGTGCATTCAGGGGGCATCAGTCTGCCGGTCTTCTTCCCGACTGGGTGTTTCACCGATTGCACTCTCACTGACTAGGAAGTGGCGCGCTGGAGTTCAGGTGCGGGCACGATGAGGCCCAGGTATTTTCATCGACCGATCACGACATTTCTGACGGGCCGACTGCCATGCAGCTAATTACGAATGTTTGACGCAATAGGCTCTAAGGTTGTCGGACAAAGCGACCAATCGCTCACCGATTTAACCTTGACTGGCTCAGCGATCTCTCGAGTGCTCGCTCCATGCCCATCACGTGACGTTTTCCTCGCTCTCCAATCTGAGCTGCAACCAATCGCCGCTTGACTGACGAGGTGCGGTTAACGAGTGCCGGCCGTTACGACTCTGAAGCCCAGCTCTACTTCCACATACGGAGCAGCTGATTCGTCGCCAGAGCGGCGAAATAGGCCACGCTGCTCATGTAAACAAACTGGATCGCAGGCCACGCCCAGCTGTTCGTTTCACGACGGACGACGGCCAGAGTTGACGTGCACTGCATAGCGAAAGCGAAGAAGGTCAACAGCGCCATTGCTCCGGGGAAGGCTAAATCCTGTCGTAGAGCCGTCTGTAAGGGCATGGAGTGGGTGGATGGGTCAGTGGCGTACAGCGTGCCGAGTGTTCCGACGATGACCTCGCGAGCCACAACTGAAGTTAGCAGTCCCACTCCAATCTTCCAGTTGAAGCCCAACGGCTGAATGACCGGTTCAATGAACTGTCCGACGCGGGCAATGGCGCTGTGTTCCAGTTGTGGCGGATGGCCGTGCTGTAAGGGGAGATAAGTCAATGCCCATATCACGAGCGACACGACCAGAATGACGGTCCCCACTTGCCGGGTGAAAACGCGCCCGCGATCCAGCAACCGGAGGCCGATGGACTGCCAGGTGGGCCAGCGATACTCGGGCAGTTCAAGGATAAATGGGATTGAAGCGGACTTAAGCACCGAAGACTTGAGAATCTTCGCTGTGCCAATGGCCACCAGGAATCCCAAGAGGTAAAGCGACAGCATCGCCAACGCGCGCGAACCCAGCAACGGCCCAATCACCCGGTGTTCGGGAATGAAGGCAGAGATCAGCAGCGTGTAGACGGGCAGGCGCGCAGAGCACGTCATGAATGGCGCAATCAGGATGGTTGCAAG
>DATJWZ010000617.1:0-1561 GCA_035500795.1 Candidatus Eiseniibacteriota bacterium
CGGGCGTAGAAATCATTCACCTCGGCCTTATATGGCGGGAAGTCAGGCCACCGCAGGTCGGGATGGTGCGCGGAGTCAATGATCCGCCGCAGTTCCGCTTGCCCTTCTGCGTTCAGCCTCTGCCCGGATGCCTGGGCACGCATCTCAATACCTGACCCAATCAGGCACATAGTGAGCAGCGACGATATCAGTACGGAAGTACGCACCCTTCTTCTCATAGACATACTCCCTGGCTAGGCGTGGACTTAGGAACGTGACCTCCGTCAGCTTGTAAAGACAAACTTGACTGTATACAAGCGGGTGAGGTGGTACATCATCGTTTTAGCAACTTGCCGACCGATTGTTGGCTTGGTTAAGAAACTTGTAGACCGCTGAAAACATTGCGGTGACGCGAAATGCGTTCTCCGATCGGACGCAACTGTCCACGGCATTTCGTAGCAACTCCGAAATATCGTGTCGGATTCCCACAGCCAGTCACTACGGCACCGATACTTCGTGCATCAACAAGTTGCTACTCTGGCCTTCACCTCTTGGAACTCACTGGCGACCGCTGAAAAATCTGGCGATCAAGCGGGCAAAGTCATGCAGGCAGGCTAATTCAACCAACTATGTGTTTGCTCCGAGACGGGATTCGTCTGACTCGTCCGGTTCATCTTTGAGGCCAGTCGCTCTTTCTACGACATTTCGGAGAGTCTCCGAAATGTCGGGCACCTGCCAGTCTGTCGCAATGGTGAGCTGTTCCGCGATAGTTGTGTTCTCAACGCCTTACGAAAGATGAGGCAGTTTCTTGGCAATGGCGTGCAGCTTGCACCGTATATACCTGCTCGCCGATCAATTACGCGGCTTGGGTAGCAATGCAATTCAAAGCAAAAGACCGACGTCAGGCACTTGAACGTGAGCGCACAAGCGAAGCTTCAAGTGCTCAAAGCCAAAGTAGACGCTGCGAGAGTTAAGGCTTGGTAACGCGGCACTCGGCCGGGACTAGGAAACTACCTTTCGAACAGGGAGGCCTGGAAGACCTCCCTCGTGGAAACAACAACGCAACATATAAGGAGGATCGAATGTCTACACAGAGCTTATCGGAAGAAGTAAAGAAACGCTCCACTTGGAGCATTTTCATCGGCATCTTGACCGCTGTCCTCGGATGTTTCCTCATTGTTTACCCTATGGCAACCGCCACGATCACGACGGTTTTGCTGGGCTGGACGCTAATCTTCGTTGGGGCGGCTCACTTTGTCTTCGCACTTTATTCGCAGACGATCGGAAGCTTTTTCCTGAAGGTTCTCTTCAGCCTGCTGTATGGAGTCTGCGGTATTGCGTTGGCATTCTTTCCCATCGCCGGCGTGGCAGCCTTGACAGGAGTACTTGGAACGCTTCTGCTGATCCAGGCAGCACTGCTCGCCGCAACGGCGTTCCAAGTGAGACCAATCGCTGGTTGGGGATGGTTTCTCATGGATGCCGCCACAAACCTGCTGCTGGGCTCGCTGATCCTCAAGCAGTGGCCTTCTAGTTCGGTCTGGGCTATCGGTACGCTTATCGGGATATCTGTGCTGATGAGCGG
>DATJWZ010000618.1:0-10608 GCA_035500795.1 Candidatus Eiseniibacteriota bacterium
CATCTCCTTCAGGGGTTCTGATTGAATAAACCGATCCGCGCCAAGATCAGTGCCTTGGGCACGTATGTGCCTCCGCGTCTCCTGACCAATGCCGACCTTGAGCGGATGGTCGATACCAACAACGAATGGATTATGACCCGAGTGGGCATTCGGGAGCGCCACGTTGTTGATAAGGGAGTGGCGAGCAGTGATCTGGCTGTAGAAGCCGCGAAGAAAGCTTTGGCGCAACGTGGAATGGCGCCAAGCGAGATCGAGGCGATTATTGTTGGCACGGTAACGCCAGATATGTTGTTTCCCTCTACCGCGTGCATCGTTCAGGACAAACTGGGAGCGAAGGGAGCGTGGGGGTTCGATTTATCGGCGGCCTGCTCGGCATTTGTATATTCGCTCCAGGTGGGCGCGCAGTTCATCGCTAGTGGAGCGCACAAGCGGGTCATGGCGATTGGATCGGACGTGATGTCGTCGATCATTGACTATACGGATCGCGCGACCTGTGTGATTTTCGGGGATGGTGCTGGGGCGGCGATTCTGGAGCCCGCGACGGACGATTCCGAAGGCTTGATCGATTTCATACACGAAGTGGATGGATCGGGAGGGCAGTTTTTGTATATGCCGGGTGGTGGCAGCCTGCATCCGACGAGCCGGGATACAGTTGAGAAGAAGATGCATTATGTGCATCAGGACGGGCAGCAGGTATTCAAGTTTGCCGTGCGCAAGCAAACCGAGCTTTGCGTGAAGCTGCTTGAGCGGAACGGTCTGAAGGGATCGGACATCGATGTGTTCATTCCGCACCAGGCAAATCTGAGGATCATCAACGCCACGGCGGACAGGCTTGGGTTACGGCCGGAGAGCGTCGTCGTCAACATTGATCGCTACGGCAACACCACGGCGGGGACCATTCCGTTGGCGATGAACACCGCCCTCGAGCAAGGCAAACTGAAGAAGGGAAGCCTAGTTCTGGTGGCGTCTGTTGGAGCAGGCTTTACCATCGGATCGCTGCTGATGCGCTGGGCGTTCTGAGCGGATTGCCATCCTTGCGTCGAAGTTTTTCTGCTTTGTTTTCTTATGATTACCAGCTTTTATTCTGGTAAAAGATTCGTGACGTTGGTAACTGTCTTTCGTTTCTTTCCGATAGCTTGGCGATAGCGCCCCTGCTATCGTCATTGCACGTTCTCCCCGAAGACAAAACGTTGGACGTGTTCGCACATGATTCGCAACATTTTCTGCTGCTTTCTGCTTGCATTGAGTTCGCTGGCTGTAATGGGCCAACAGGCCGATCCGCGCGAGAGCAAATTGCTCGTCCTGGAGCGTCTGTGGAATGAGGCTCAAGTAAATCGGGACGCGGCGGCTTTGGATGCTCTGGTCTCAAGCCGATTTGTGAATACCGAATGGGATGGAGAAATCAGCGACAAGCAGAAGTTTCTGGCGGATATTAGAGATCCCCGCTACAAACCGAGCGCGGCGAACATCGCTGAGGTGAAGATGAACTTCTTCGGCGACACAGCCGTTGTAACCGGCACTTACCATACACAAGGGTCCTATCAAGGGAAACCCTACGAGCACTACGGCCGTTTCACCGATACCTGGGTCCTGGATATTGGCAAGTGGCAGTGTGTGGCCAGTCATACCAGTTTGTTGAAGAAATAGCCCTCGCTTCTCGCGCATTTCAGCGCGCTTAATCCACCGATCAATTCTTTTTATGTGCCAAATCCGCGTTTCTGTGATTGGCTGATGATCTAATCAGCTTCAAGCTTTGCGAGCGGATATGGATGGCACGGGTCCGATTTCGAGATGGAAAACAGTGGCGGCATTTGCCGTCATCTACCTTGTTTGGGGATCGACGTTTCTTGCGATCCGTGTTGGCGTGCGGGAGGTTCCTCCGTTTCTTTTGGCGGGCATGCGATTCGTTGTGGCCGGCATTCTGTTGTATGGATGGATGCGGCTGAAGGGGACGGCTTCTCCGACGCGGCGCGAATGGGGCGCAGCCGGCATAGTAGCAGTGCCAATTTTTGTTGGGGATTACGGCTTGGTTTTCTGGGCAGAGAGCCGCGTGCCTTCGGGAGTCACGGCTGTCATGATGGCGACGATTCCAGTCTTCATGGCATTGTCAGAAATTCTTTTCATGAAGACGCAGCGGCTTACGGCCAGGCTGGGACTTGCTTTGGCTGTCGGGATTCTTGGAGTCGGCGTGCTTGTTAGCCACAGCGCGAGTTTCGGGGATGCGCCAATCGATCGGTTCGGTGCCCTCGCGCTGATTGTTGCGGCCGTAAGTTGGTCGATTGGGTCGGCAATTACGCGCAAACTGCCATTGCCAGCGAGCAAGGCAATGAGTTCGGGCGCGCAGATGCTGGTTGGTGGCGTGTTGCTAACACTGATTGCTTTCGCGCTGGGCGAGTTTCGTGGATTTCATCTGCAGGCAGTCTCGGCGGGAGCTTGGCTGGCCTTGGCTTATCTGATTGGGGCTGGCTCGATTCTGGCTTTTACGGCTTATGTTTGGCTGATTCATCATGAGTCGCCGACCAAGGTGGGGACATATGCGTATGTGAATCCCGTGGTCGCGGTGATACTTGGATATTTTCTTGGCGGAGAGACTGTGGGGCTGCGTACGATTTGCGGGACTGCGCTGGTGCTGGTGAGTGTGGTGGTAATTACGACAGCGAAGAAGAAAGACGCCTTAGTCGGTACGGGCCTTAAGCGAAACCAAATATTCGATCAAAGTACAGTAGACAAAAACTCTTTGGGCTCCGACGGAAACGTGTACGGAGCGCAAGCCGAATAGAAGTGGCGAGAAAAAGCCCCACTTTTGGCAGAACCGGCCAAATGGGCACCCATCAATTGCGGATTTTCTGTTATGGCCGAGTCATTTTCTCCGGCTTCACCAATTGATCGAATTCTTCTGGTGTGAGATGGCCGAGCTTCACCGCTGCTTCACGTAGGCTGGAGCGCTCCACGTGGGCAGTGTGCGCGATCTTGGCGGCGTTGTCGTATCCGACTTTGGGGGCGATCGCGGTGACCAGCATCAAGGAATTCTTCACGTACGAATCGACCTTGTCGCGGTCGACTTCGATGCCTTTAATCATGTATTCGACGTAGCCGTGGCAGGCATCGGCGATCAGAGTGACGGAATGCAGGAAGTTGTAAATGATCACCGGCTTGAAGACGTTGAGCTCAAAGTTGCCTTGCGATCCGGCAAAGCCGACGGCAGCGGTGGCTCCGTGAACCTGGGCGCAGACCATGGTCATGGCTTCGCATTGTGTGGGATTAACCTTGCCGGGCATGATCGAGGAGCCCGGCTCGTTCTCGGGGATGATGAGTTCACCGAGTCCACAACGCGGGCCTGAGGCGAGCCAGCGGATGTCGTTGGAAATCTTCATGAACGATGCGGCGAGCGTTTCCATGGCACCTTGTGCGAAGACGATCTCGTCGTGCGCGGAGAGAGCGGCGAATTTGTTGGGGTGCGAGCGAAAGGGAAGTCCGGTGAGATCGGCGATTTTTTTCGCTGCGCGCTCGGCGAATTCGGGATGGGTGTTGAGGCCGGTTCCGACGGCGGTGCCGCCGATTGCTAGGTCATAGAGCCCGTCGAGTACTTGCTCGAGCCGCTTGACGTCGCGCTCGAGAAGCGAAGCCCATCCGCCGAATTCCTGTCCGACGGTGAGTGGAACGGCGTCCTGCAGATGTGTGCGGCCGATTTTTACGATGCTGTCAAATTCCCTGGCCTTGGTGGCGATTGCGTCGCGTACGGTCTTTACTGCCGGGATGAGGACGTTCTTCACGCGGTCGGCGGCGGCGATATGCATCGCGGCGGGGAAGGTGTCATTCGAGGACTGCGACATGTTGACGTGGTCGTTTGGATGGATCGGCTTTTTTGATCCCATTTCGCCGCCCGCAATCTGAATGGCACGATTTGAGATCACTTCGTTGACGTTCATGTTCGTCTGTGTTCCGCTGCCGGTTTGCCAGATACGGAGAGGGAACTGGTTGTTGAGCTTGCCGGCGATTACTTCGTCCGCAGCCTGGACGATCAACTTCGCCTTATCGGCGGGCAGTTTTCCGAGATCCTGGTTCACTAATGCACACGCTTTTTTCAGGATGCCGAAAGCGCGGATCAACTCGGGGGGCATGGTGTCGCGTCCAATGTTGAAATGCAGCAGGGAGCGCTGGGTTTGTGCGCCCCAGTAGACATTGGACGGGACTTCGATTTTGCCCATGCTGTCGGACTCGATGCGCATGGCTTGAGAGGATTCGGTAAGAGTGGACATGACGTGCTCCTGAGAGGCTATAAAGGCAACCGAAAATTATAGCGCTCGGGACATCAGAAACGCCGGTTAGGCGTCTCGCGATCGCGCATCGAGCAGGCGCTCGGAACGTGCACGATCAGCATGCTAGAATCATTCGTTTCCGACTGATTCCAAGCCCCCTTGCCACCGTCCCTTACTCGCTATTCGATGCCAGACTTCCTCACAGCAGATGAGATCGACACGCAACCGAAGGCTAAGGTGAAGCCTGTGCCGGAGATGCGGACGGATGTGCTGGTGATCGGCGCCGGGCCGACGGGTTTGGCGTGCGCAATCGAGGCACAGATTGCCGGGCTAAAGGTAATCGTTGTCGACAAGGGATGCCTGGTGAATTCGTTGTTTCACTATCCGGCGAACATGGTGTTCTTCACGACGCCGGAGTTGCTGGAAATTGGGAATATTCCTTTCACAACCGCGCAGCAAAAGCCGACCCGTGAAGAGGCGCTGGAGTACTACCGGAAAGTTTCCGAACATTATCAGTTGGATGTGCGGCAGTATGAGTGGGTGAAGACCGTGATGGGCGAGGACGGAAACTTTACCGTCACGGCGACCGACCGGGCGGGACGTCCGCATGACTATACCGCGAAGAAGGTGATTGTTTCGACCGGTTATTACGATCTGGCGAACAAGTTGAATATTCCTGGCGAGGATCTGCCGAAGGTATCGCATTATTACGGCGAGCCGCATCCGTACTACGACACGGACGTGATGGTGATCGGAGGAAAAAATTCGGCGGCGATTGCGGCGCTTGATTTGTGGAGGCATGGCGCACGAGTGAGCCTTGTTCATCGCGAGTCGCAGCTTCACCATCATGTGAAGTACTGGATCAAGCCGGATCTGGAGAATCGCATCAAAGCGGGCGAAATTGAGGCCTATTTCAATAGCTGGGTGCAGGAGATCGGGATCGATCACGTTGTAGTAGTGACACCGCACGGGCCAATTCGTTTGAAAAATGACTTCGTACTGGCGCTGATTGGGTACCATCCGGACTACGATTTCCTGCGGAGTATGGGAATCGAATTGTCGGAGCAGCAATGCAGACCGGTTTGCGACCCCGTATCGCTGGAAAGCAATGTGCACGGAGTTTATGTGGCTGGCGTGATTGTTGCGGGGTCGCGGACGAACGAAATCTTTATCGAGAACGGGCGGTTTCATGGCAAGCAGATTGCCGACGATCTGAAACGAAAGCTGCGGGCATAACGGCCGGCGTACCGGGGCCTGTCGCTTAAGAGAGCCTTACCGCGAAGGACACTAAGGTTTCCGCGAAGAGTGCTAAGAAAACCCTCCTCTCTTATTTCAGTAAAAACTCCTTTATGAATTCCACCGTAGCGTAGAACTGGTAGTCGCGATTTTTCTTTTTGGCGAAGCCGTGTCCTTCGTCTTTGGCTAAAAGCCACCACACTTGTGTTCCATTCTTCCGGACGACTTCGACCATCTGGGCGGATTCACTTGCTGGCACTCGCGGATCGTTTTGTCCCGCCACTACGAATAGCGGTTTCGTGATGTTCTTCGCTTTGTTGGCGGGTGCGATCGATTCGAGGTATTCCCGCATCTTTGGATCGCGCTCGTCTCCGTACTCTACGCGGCGGAGGTCCTTGCGGTATCCCGAGGTGTGTTCGAGGAATGTGACCAGGTTCGACGGGCCGACGACATCAACTGAGCAGCAGATGCGATCGTTGTAATTCGTAGCGACGGCCAGAGTCATAAAGCCACCATAGCTGCCTCCGGTGATCAGGATTTTGTTGGCGTCGAGATCAGGTTGCGTCTGGATCCAGTCGATCAGAGTATTGATGTCTTTATACGAGCCCTCGCGCAGGAATCCGTTATCAAGTTTCTGGAAGGTCTTGCCGTAGCCTGTTGATCCGCGCACGTTCGGGTAAATCATCGCGATGCCAAGCTCATTGATGAAGTAGTTGTCGCGGCCGAGGAAGTCCGGCTGCGTCTGACCTTCGGGTCCGCCGTGGATATCAATGATCACGGGATGCTTTGCGGTGTACTTCGCCGGGGGCTTGTAGAGGAATCCGGAGATGGAACGGTCGTCCCATGATTTCCAGTGAATCAGCTGCGGCTCGGAGAATCCGGAGGTGTCGAGGCCGCCGGTTTCGCTGAAAGTCCAGCGTTCGATTTTGCCGCTGGCCATATCGATTGAATAGGCATCGAACGGTTGGCTGGCGGTAGTTAAAGTGAATCCGAGATCGCGGCTGTGCTTTCGCCATTGCAGGCCGAAGATTACGCCAACCGGAAGTTTGGGAACGGCGGATTCTTTCTTCGTCTGGGTATCGAGTACGTGCAGCTTGCTGATCCCGTCTTCGTTGGCCGCAAACGCGAGCCAACGGCCGTCGTCAGAGAGATCTACTTCACCGACGTCCCAGTTCAAGTTCGGCGTGAGGACGGTGGTTTTACGGCTGGCGAGATCGAGATAGGTGAGACGCTGAAATTCAGAGCCTTCGTCCGTGGCGAGGTAGATGCCCTTGCCGTCTTTGGAAAAACGGGCATTGCCGCGCTCTGCCGTCTCCGTGCCCGCCTTCGGCGTGAGGAGGTCTTTCTTTCCGGAGTCAACATCGACTAGCCAGATATAGCTTTCTGCAGCTGAGATTTCGTTGGTCACGAGGAGTTGCTTTCCGTCGGGCGACCAATCAGAAATGCCCCATCCGCCGCCTTCCATCTGCGCGACCATGCGCGCGCTAGCAGGATCTTTGGCGTTGACGACCCAGATATCGACGTCGTTCCCGGTGCGCTTGGTTGAGCCGTAAGCAATGCGGTCTCCCTGATAGGACCAGCGCGGGTCGGTGTTACGCGATTTGCCGTCGGTGAGCAAGGTTATGTCGCCGGTCTTGAGGTCGTAGATGTAGATCTGGAAGAACTCTCCGCCGCCAATGTCTTTCATGAACATGAAGGAGTCGCCATTCACTGGCTGATAGGCGGCTCCCGCGACGCGGTCTGGGAAGAACGTAAGTTGAGTGCGCGCACCGCCAGGGAATTTCACTTGATGAATCTGATTAGTGTCGCCGAAGCGAGTTCCGATCAGCATTTCGCGTTTCGTCGGGTGCCAACTGGATAGAAAAGCGGCGCGGAATTCGCTGTAACGGCGGACGGACTCGGCCAGCGACGCCGGGATCTGCGGAATGCCTTCGGCTACCAGACTTTCATTAGGAGTGACGTAATCAGTCTGTGCAAATGATGGGGCCGCCGCAAACAGAGCTACGAGTAGCGCGAAAGTCCGTCTCATGAATTCCTCCGAGTTGAGATATGGACGAGGATGGGGCCGGAGTGTGAGCCAGCGGTGCATCGTAGGTTAATCGATAGGGCGCAGTCAATCCCGTGGTGTGGGACGGGACAACGGATTCCTCCGCCCTCTCTGCGCGACTTGTCGGAATGACAAGAGTCGTTTTGAGAGCTGTTATCTGGTGACAACCTCATCGCATTACTCCCCGCTTTTGCTCAGAGTCGATCGCAACGGTTACCCTATGCACTCCTGATGGACCCGAAGCCCGAACGCGAAATTGCGACGATTACGTTGCGTTCTTACGCGCGGCTGGTCGGCCGGAACTCGAATTTCCGGCGGCTTTGGGTTGCGCAGATCGTCTCTGAGATTGGCGACTGGTTTTATACGCTGTCGATTTACACGCTCCTATTGCAATTGACGGGGCATGCCGGGTCTGTGGCGCTGGCGCTTGTTTTGCAAGTGATTCCGCAGACTCTGGTGGGGCCGACCGCCGGTGTCGTGAACGATCGAATCAAGCGCAAACACGTGATGATCGCCGCGGATCTGATCCGTTGTGCGGTTGTGCTGATGATGTTGTTGGTGCGGTCAGCGTCGATGGTGTGGCTGGTGTATCCGCTGCTGCTGGCGGAAACGACGATGGCTGCATTCTTTGAGCCGGCACGGAGCGCAGTAATTCCGAACATTGCCGCTTCGGAAGAAGTGCTGGTGGCGAACACGCTCTCGTCGGCCACATGGTCGGTAAATCTGTTGATAGGAGCTTCCGTTGGTGGTGTGGTCGCAGCATTTCTTGGCAGGAACGCTGCATTCGTTCTGAATGCGTTGTCTTTCCTGGTTTCTGCGCTGCTCATTGGAGGAATGCATTTTCGCGAGCCGCATGCTGAAAGTGGAACTCCATTGCGAGCGCGGGACCTCGTAGACTTCTCGCCGATCAAAGAGGGAATTGACTACATCCGGAGTCATCCTACGTTGCTGCCGGCTGTCTTTGCCAAAGCTGGGGAGTTGATGGTAGGCCCTAGCTGGGTGATCTTCACTGTGTTGGGAGCCGGGGAATTTGCCGTACATCGTCACGGTCTCGATTCGGCTAGCGGCGCCATGCTGGGCATGAGCATTTTGCTGGGTGGGCGCGGACTCGGCGCGCTTGTGGGCCCTTTAATCTCGGCACGCTGGGCGGGACACAATGACCACCGTCTGCGGCTGGGAATTCTGCTGGGTTATATCACGATTGCATTCGGGTATGGACTGATTGGCATCAGCCGAACGGTATGGCTGGCCTCGGCGTGCGCGATATTGGCGCATGCTGGAGGATCCACGGTTTGGGTATTTTCGACGACGTTGTTGCAGCTTCGCACCGAAGATCGTTTCCGCGGACGAGTGTTTTCGGCGGATTTGGGATTGGCCAGCTTTACATTTGCTACCACCGCTTATCTGTGCGGGCGGTTCCTCGATATGGGAATCCCCGCTAGGACAATGGCGACGGGAACTGGTATCTTCATGGTCATTCCAGCTGGACTAATGGCGTGGGTACTGCGAACACGATATGTCAAAAAACCTTCGCCGGTCGTCTAGATTGCGGCGGACCGTTTTTTCCCCTACACTGCTTCAGCCCGATCGCCTCCCCTGCGATATCTGATTGAAGGAGCTCCTGCATGGGCCGCTCCGATATTTGCGTCACCATCAATCGTCCGCTGAAATTTGTCTTTGATGTCTACACACAACCTGACACGTGGGCCTGGTCGGATATCAGGAAGCTTGCCTGGACCGAGGGCAAGCCGTGGGAGGTCGACAGCCGCATGCGTTTCGAGGCGAAGCAGTCTTACGGGGCAGTAGTGGATCAGGTGATTACGCATTTCGAGCCGTATCGGCGCATTGATTACATCAGCCACTTTGGGGGAATTACGCTTCTCAGCCAGATAGAGTTCAAGGCAGTGTCGGAGAGCGTTACTGAGATTCGGACGCAGCTGGAATTTATCGGAACATTTTCCCGAATGGCGGGGCTCGCGGTTGGCTCGCTCATCGAGCAGGGAGCACGGAAGTTTTACGTTGACCTGAAAAGCTACTGTGAACGGCAACCCCGAAAATCTTTGACCGTTGAGGACGCGGAGAACGGCCGCTGAGAACGCAGAGATCAAGTGTGCGACAAGCGATTGATTTTCGCGGCGAGGATGAAGTCGCTTTCGGTTAGGCCGTCTATTCTGTGCGTCCAGATTGTGATTTCGGCTTTACCCCACCTCAGAAGAATGTCGGGATGATGGCCTTCCGCTTCGGCGATTTCGCCGACCTGATTTACAAATGCGAGAGCTTGCTTGAAATCTGGAAAGCGGAATTCGCGGACGAGATGATGTTCGTCTGCTACATCCCACAGGGGTAACTGCTGATGGAGTTTCTCGAGGGCTTTGCCTTTCAGGGCCGGGACAACTCCCGTGCAGGGGATGCATTTCTTGTCGGCTAATTGCTCCATAACGAATAACCTCAATGGGCCGGAAGACAACGGCAGATGTTCAGTGGACTGCGTTTATCCTAGCACTCAAAGATGTCAGTATTGAGCTGGATTAACCGCTTTACCGCACTGTTTTGTACAATTGGAGTTCTTCTCGAGATCAGCGTCAGAAAGGAAGCCGCTGTGGTCGTACTTGTCATTGGAGGCGCCGGTTACATTGGCAGTCATACCGCTCGTGCGCTGAAGCGTGCCGGGCATGAAGTCATCATCTTCGACAATCTCAGTACTGGTTACGAGTTTTTCGCCAAGGGATTTGAACTGGTGAAGGGAGACGTACTCGACGCGAAGACTTTGGCCGGTGTGCTTTCCAGAGTCGATGCGATCATGCATTTCGCGGCCTCCGCTTATGTGGGTGAATCGGTGAAGAATCCCCGGAAGTATTTCCACAATAACGTGGAGGGTGGACTATCTCTGCTGAATGCGGCGCTGGATGCGGGAGTGAAGAAGATCGTCTTTTCGTCGACGTGCGCAGTTTATGGCGAACCGGCGAAGGTTCCAATCGAGGAGAATATTCCGCGGCAGCCGGTGAATCCATACGGAATGTCGAAATTGTTTTTTGAACTGGCGCTGGAATCTTACGATCGGGCATA
>DATJWZ010000619.1:0-10158 GCA_035500795.1 Candidatus Eiseniibacteriota bacterium
CGCGATCTGGACGTGCTGAAGGAGGTTGCGAATTCGAACCGGCTCTCGATTCACATCACGATCACAACTCTGAATATCGAGCTGGCTAGAATTCTCGAACCACGGGCGCCACGCCCCGACCTGCGCATGGACGCTGTTCGAACGCTAGCCGACGCTGGGCTGCATGTTGGAATCAGTTGCTCACCGGTAGTTCCCGGGATTACTGACGCTCCTGCCGATCTCGAAGCGGTGATTCGCGAGGCCGCAGATGCGGGCGCTGACTACGTCTTTGCCAATCCGCTGTTCCTGAAACCCTGCTCGGCCGCAGTATTTTTGCCTTTCCTCGAGCAGAACTTTCCTCACTTGGCCGAGAACTACCGTCAGCGCTACCAGGATCGTGCTTTTCTCCCGCCGGCTTATGGCAGGCGCTTGTCGCAACTGGTGGAATGGCTGAAAGAGAAGTACAAGTTGACGCGAGCACATCGGCAGCAGCGCTCGGCCTTTGCAACGAAATGGCCGGTGCAGGGATTCGATGAGCAATTAAGCTTGTTCTAGACGTGTGGCTCTCGGCGAATGCGGCCGATGTTCGACGTAATGAGTGGTTGAGGCTTTTTACCGCTGAGATCACAAAGAAATGCCGCCGAGTTCGCTGAGCAGAGCACATCTTCTATAATTTTCGGGTAAGCTCATGGCAACCAGTTTTCAGCCAGCACCACCTCCGGCGCAGCACGTCCCTTTCTCTGTGCACCTGAAGAATTTCTGGCGGCGGGTTACGGAAGGTTTGGCGCTCAGCCAACTGTGGTCGCAGTTTGAGTCGGAGGCTCGCGCCAGCTACCGGCTTTATTCGAAGGATGTCGCCGCCAAGACGCCCGAAGGCCTGACGCCTCGTGGACATCATCTGCATGTCGTCAAGGAATTCTTCTGGGCGGTGTTTGAAAAACTCTCCCCGGCCCGGCGCGTGCTGCTTCTTCTAGCGCTGATCCTGCTTGTGATTCCCAACACGGCGTACCAGTTCAATGGGCAAGGGAATAAAGTCTACGCGGGCGAGTTCGAAACGCATTTCTGGGCTGGTTTGCTCCTGCTGTTGTTATTGCTTCTCGAAATTGGCGACCGCGTTGTGATGAAACGAGATCTGCAGATCGCCAAAGAGATCCAGAGTTGGCTGCTTCCAGGAGCGCCGCCGCAGATCCCGGGGATTACGATCGCCTACGCAACCAAGCCTGCAAATACGGTCGCGGGCGATTACTACGATGTCTTCCCGCGTCCAGGCAAGACAAACGAAGAAAATCGAGTCGTGCTCGCGGTCGCGGACGTTGCCGGAAAAAGCATTCCTGCAGCCATGCTGATGGCCACGTTCCAGGCGAGTTTGAAGACGCTCTCGACAGCCCAGGTCGCCTTGCCTGAACTGGCTGCGAATATGAACCGGTACGCATGCACCAATAGCCAGGGCGGCTTGCGCTTTACGACTGCATTTCTGGCAGAGTACGACACCGTTCAGCGCACACTTTGTTATATCAATGCGGGACATAACAATCCGATTCTGCGTCGCGCCAGCGGACAGATTGAGCGTCTTGATGTGGGCGGACTTCCCTTCGGCATCATGCCGGAAAGCACCTATCAGTCAGCGACAATCACTCTCACGCCGGGCGACTGGCTTGTCATCTTCACGGATGGCCTGGTTGAGGCTGTAAATGCTCGCGATGAAGAATATGGCGAGGGGCGGTTGCTGAACGCAATCGATTCTGCTCGCTCGATGACGCCGCCAGATATGCTCAACAAGTTGATGACCGAACTGGATGTATTCGTCGGCAATACGCCGCAGCACGACGATATTACGTGCATGCTGATCAAGTCGGTCTAGATCCTATCTCGCCGCCCGCCTTGCCAACTCCCGCCAAGTGATCATCTGAATATGTTGGTCGGCTAACGTTCG
This sequence comes from Candidatus Eiseniibacteriota bacterium, assembly GCA_035500795.1. Lineage (GTDB taxonomy): Bacteria > Acidobacteriota > Terriglobia > Terriglobales > Acidobacteriaceae > Sulfotelmatobacter. Next base: position 1,913 of record DATJWZ010000619.1, read on the forward strand.
TTGGAATTTGTCACTGGTAAAGAAGTCGTAATCGCGTTGCCGCCATGCTGCTCCCCACGTATCGCGTTCGCGCGTCGCGGCCCGCAGTTCTTCGTCGGCGAGGCCGGGATGAATCACAAATTCCGTGACTCCAGGCTGCAGGTTTTTCAGCGCCGTCAAATAGAAATCGTCCCACTTATCCGCAGTGACGCTTGGCTCGATTGTCACGGTGTGGTCCAACACGATATCTTCTGGTCCGAGACTCGATGCCAAATAGGGATGATCCGCGAACCAATCTTTCGTGACGAAAATAGGCAGATGATAGTCATGCCCGACTCGCACCATCACGTCGAACAAGTCTTTGCCGCTCATGATTAGGCGGTATTGATGGGAGTCGAGATGCGTGGGATGAACTCCCATCGCGAGCGCACGTTCGATCTGGGCGCGAATTTCGGCCTCGACATCCTTTGGATTGATCGTCGGATGCTGGTCCCAGTCATGATGGAAGTAGCCGTTAGCATCGATCAGGCTGGGCACTCTGTCACCGGGCGCAACCGGGCCCCAGCGATAATATACGCGCTCGGCCGTGAGAGTGAGATGCAGTCCGAGATCTGCGTCGGGATGTGACTTCGCGTAATCCGCCATCTCCGGAAACCACGGACAAGGCACCATGATGCTGGCAGAGTTGATCGCGCCGGCAGCGAAAGCCTTCATGGCGGCGGCATTCACGGCGTGGGTTTCGGCGAGGTCGTCGGCGTGCACAATGATCAGCTTTGTACCCGGAGGATAGCCTAGACGGTCTCCGAGGGTTTGCGCGGCGACTTCGATTCTCAACAGTATAGATATGACAATTATCGATCGAAGAAAAGAAGAAGTGATCATAAGTTTGGCAGCCAGCAGCGGATTCCTCCTTCGCCGCTTCGCGACTCGTCGGAATGACAACCGGAAAAGACTCGTCTCGCTTAACCTAATCTGCCTTTTCGGCTTCGTCGGCGATTCCGATCTTCGACAAACGATAGCGCAAGGCGTTTCGTGACAAACCCAGCAAACGCGCGGCCTGGCTCTTGTTGCCGTTGGCCCGCTTCAAAGCTTCCAGCACCATCTCGTCTTCCCACTGCTCAAGGGTCATGCCATCGGGAAGAAATCCTGGGGCGCCGTTCCCTCCTTTCGTGGGCCGTGCGTCGATGTGAATGTCGGGTGCTTCCAGTTGAGGGCCTTTTGACAGAGCGCAGGCTCGCTCAACGATATTCTGCAGTTCGCGGACATTGCCGGGCCAATGATAATTCAGCAAAATCTGTGTGGCTTGCGGCGTAATGCCTTCGATATCTTTGCCTGATTCTCCAGCGAAGCGCGAGATGAACAGGTTCACAAGGTCCGGGATATCTTCTTTCCGTTCTCGCAGCGGGGCGATATCGATTGGGACAACATTCAAGCGGTAGTAGAGGTCTTCGCGGAAAGTTCCCTGCTCCAACGCTTCGCGCAGATCACGGTTCGTGGCAGCGATCAGGCGGACGTCGACCTTGATCGTCTTTGTTCCTCCCAAGCGCTCGAATTCTCGCTCTTGCAAAACGCGTAACAACTTGACCTGTATTGCGGGAGGAACATCGCCGATCTCGTCCAGGAATAGAGTTCCCTTGTCAGCCAATTCGAATTTCCCTGGCTTGCTTGCAACCGCGCCGGTGAAAGCCCCCTTTTCGAAGCCGAATAATTCGCTCTCCAGCAGGTTCTCAGGAATCGCGGTGCTGTTGATTTTCAGAAATGGCCCCGTAGCACGCTTCGATTTTTCGTGTATGGCACGTGCGACCAAGTCTTTGCCAACCCCACTCTCCCCACCCAGCAGAACGGTCGCATTCGTCGGAGCAACGCGCTCTACGGTGGCGAGCACTTCCTGCATCTTTGGGCTGCGCGCGATGATGTTCGGATGCGAATATTTCTTTCCCAAGGCTTCGCGGAGTGAGCGGTTTTCTTCGCGCAGATTGCGGACGTCCAGTTCTTTGTGGATGACGATCCGCATTTCGCTCAGCGAAAACGGCTTGAGAACATAGTCGCTGGCTCCGGCTTTCATCGCTTCCACGGCGGTCTCGACGCTTCCAAACGCGGTCATTACCACGACGGGCAGCGCTGCATTTTGCTGTTTGATGATTTGCAGGAACTCGAGGCCGTTCATCCCCGGAAGCTTTAGATCGGTCACAACAAGATCGACGGGATTCTCGCGGAGCAATTTCAAACCGGTCTCCGCGTCTTCAGCGGACAAAGTCGTGAAGCCGTCTTCGCCCAGATTCAACTCGAGCAGGCGGCGCATCTTGGCCTCGTCTTCGACAATCAGAATTGCGGGCATAATTTCGAAGTCACTTCGTCTCCCATTCTTATGAGATCACTAAATGCTCGTTCTGTGTGGCATTGACCGTCCGCGTCGCTGCGGGCAGGAAAACAACAAAACAGGCTCCCCTTTTCTGGCCCGCTGCAGCGTTCGTGGCCGGGCTTTCGATGCGAATCGATCCATGATGACCATCGATGATCTTCGACACGATGGAAAGTCCCAGTCCCACACCACTCTTTTTCGTGGTCACAAACGGATTGAATATTTGTTCTCGCAGCTCGAGCGGAATTCCGGGACCTGAGTCGGCGATGCGAACCTCGACTCCGTCCACATTCCTTGCGTCGCGCGCGTCACGCCGCGATCGCGCTACTGAGACGCGCAGGGTTCCGCCGCCTTCTGTCGCCATTGCATCATAAGCATTCTGGATCAAGTTCAGGAATGCCTGCTCGCTAAGTCCTTCATCTAGCTGCACCGGCGGCAGGTTGGCGTCGTATACCTTTTCAACTTTGACCGGTGGGCCTTTCCAAAATTGCGCAACATCATTCAAAGCCCGATCGAGGACGGGCGCAATATCGACCGGAGTCAAATCCGCGTGCAGGGGGCGCGCAAAATCCAGAAACCGCGTCACCAGGGCACTCAGTCGGTTCGTCTCGGTAGAAATGTATCCCGCCAACTCCGTCGCCAGAGGATTCGAATCGGCGAGCTTCTGCGTGAGCATCTCTGCCGAACCTTTGATCACGCCCAGTGGATTGCGAATCTCGTGAGCGAGGCCTGCCGATAGCTGTCCTAACGCTGCAAGACGCTCGGACCGCCGCGCCTCATCTTGTGCTTCCTTCAGGCGCCGGTTGGTTTCAGCGAGGGTTTCCGCAGTCTGCTGGTATTGCTGGGTTAGCCGACGGCTCTCGACGACATAACGATTAACCACCATTGCGGCAAGGAAGAAGAATAGAACCCGGATCGCCAGGATCTCGTAGTTTTCTGGCGTGATCTCGTATTCCTGCGATGCCGGATAGAGATAAGAGCAATATGCGGCAGAGGCCAGAGCGGTCCAGAATAGCGTGCCCCACGATCCGAAATATTCAGCAGCCGTGACGATCGGTAAATAAAGAATTGGATAGTAGGTACTGTTGATGCTGGGCTCGCCCATGAACTCGGATGTGTGGTCGATGAGCAGGGTCGCGAGAGCGATTTTGAGCAGGACCAGATAGGAGGCGCCACGGCGGGGGATGCGGTCCACGAACCAGCCCTCAGTCAGCTGAAGAACTCCGAAGGCAAACAGGATGAATTGCTTGTGGTATTCCCGTCGCGGCGGCAGGATGGCGAGAACCGCCAGCAGCACGAGCAAGAGCACATCCATCCAGTTAATGCTGAGGCGCTTGGATATTGTCATCCGTGGACCTTTGAGACCAAAGAAGAACACGCCGGGAGAGAAGATCGATCTCCCGGCGTGATAAGGATTTGTTTTCTGGATCGCAACCGCATCACCTCATGCGAACCCTATCACAAGGCAAGGCGGGAGCGTCAAACGTCACTTCTTGGGACGCGACGGCGGCTCCGCCGAATGCGACGGCTGCGGCCGCGATTGTGCTGCGGGAGCACTTTGACGCTGCTCGTGCCACTGATTAAACTTCTGCGCCTGCTGCTGCTCCTGCTGTGCGGAACGTTGCTGAACCGGGGGGACCGGCCGCACGAGGGGATGCGTCGCCTGTGGAGGTCGGTTCGGCTGCTGTGGTGGCTGGAAGCCGCGGTTGCCAGCCTGCCCCGTCTGGTTTTCCGCCTGCGGATTGCGGTTCTCGCTGGTCCGGTTCTCTTCCTGAGGAGTTCCCTGCTGCTCGTAAACGCGCGGCTCGGGACGGAGCATCGGCTTCACGTTGTTGGAAGGTTGGCTCGGCTGACCGAAAGAACGGAAACCTTCCTGGTTCTGTTGTGGGCGTTGATTCTGGTTCGGCTGTGGCCGTGCGTTTTCGCTTACCGGGGCAGGCCGCGACGGTCCCACGGGACGAACTAATGCCTGCTCGTTGAGATGGCCACCAGCTTCCGTTTGCCGCTGCTCGATTGGCCTCGGGAGCGGAGGCGGTGTTCTCACCGCAACTACCGGACGCTTCAAAACATCTGACGGCGGTTTCACGGCTACTGGCCGCCCGGCGCCGACTACGCTGGCCCGAACGGGTTCGGCTGCGACCACGCGAGTAACCCGGGCAGACTCAAGATCGCGCTGATCGACTCGCATCATGTTCTGCGCCGCGGGTCGCGCGTTTACGAACGCATCATGCGAAACCACGGTTACACCGTTGGTCACGTGCTGATTCACGTATGTGATGTTGTTGACCGTAGTGTTCCTGTTGATGATCGTTGTGTTGTAAACGTTCGTCACCCTCGTAACGTTCACCGTCGTGTTGGTGATGTTCACGTTGTTTACATAGGTGCGGCTCACTCGATATCCCGGAACGTAGACTTCTCCAGGCGCCAGGGGGAACCATCCCACACCGGCAGTGAATCTCGGGCCACCGCCCACGAATGCCACGAGCGCGGGAGCATACACCGGACGCACAACGACCGGTCCAGGCACCCAGAACCATCCACCGCTCACAAATGCCCAGCGTCCGTAATGGAACGGAGCAAATCCCCAAGGTTCATCTTCAACCCATGTCCAGCCCCACGGGCCAACATAGGCCCAGTGGCCGTATCGATATGGAGCCCATCCCACGACTACGGCGCGAGGCCGCCAGCACGTTCCGTAACCGGCGACATAGCTCCAGTCGCCGGAATCGTCGAGGTCTTCATACCCGGTCATCTCGCGGGAGACGTAGTTGGCCGAGTCGGCACGATCTTCCCGATCGTCGCGCTCGAATGCCCAATCGTCAAAAGGGTCGCGAGCGGCAACCTGATTCAAATCGTAATCCAAATGATCCTGATTGCCGGTAAAGTTGGCAGACTGGCCCGCCACTACGGTGTAAGACAAACCACCGCCAGTCACCTGACCGCGACCATGCCAGGTAGTCACTTCGCTGCGGCTTCCGTCCTGACTTACGTCGACGCGATACTCGCCCGGTTGCACGAGCGTAAAGGCCACATTGGGCGTGTCGATCTCGTAGGTATCATCGTCATCGACGTGACGAACGCGCACGATCAGAGATCCCTGCGCCAGACGAATCTGAGTCGTGTTGTCGTCCAGCGCCAGGAAGGTAATTCCAGTCTGGGAATCGAGACGAATCGCCGCCGAGCCGACGTGTACTTCAGCTCGCGAATTCTGGTCAGCCCACAGATCGTCGCCGCTTACGATCGGACGATTTGGGACAGCGGTGACCCAGTCATCCTCGCCGGCCGGACGAAACGAAACTGATCCCTGCGAATAGTTCAGACGTCCGACGCGTCCCGGAGGATCCTGCGCACTGTTGTCATCTTGATCTTGTTGAGCTTGATTTGGCTGAGCTTGATCTTGTTGATCCTGGTCTTGCGCTCTGGCAGGAAGTGAAAACTGCAGAACAAAGAAAATGCTCGCCAGTAGCACCATCCAAGCCCACAGCTTGCGTGCTTTCATAGATTCGCCTCGACGGAACTGAAATCCGTACCTGCTGATATTACCCACGGACGTGTAAACACCATAGAGACGCTTTAGTTTCCTGCGTGCAACTGGTTGGGGGATCGGAATTTCGCGACGTTTCGGAAGAATGGTGATTATCAGCCACGGTGGCTGAATTCCACCGATTCCAGGAATCGACATCGGTAACAGGTGAAAGCGATTGTCATCCTGAGCGAAAGAGAAGTCACTCAGGATGACAATTCATAGCGCAAGGTGTCGCTCTATCCTTTCATCTTCGGGCGCGCGCAAGTATCGACGATCTTTTTAGGATCGATCGCGTCCTTGTCCACCTGCTCCTCGATGATCTTCCCGTCTTTTCCGATGAGGAAGTTCACGCGGCGCGGGGCCTGATATTCGTCTTTGTAGATTCCGTACTCGCGGGTGGTTTTGCCGCCCCAATCGCTCAGCAGGGGAAAGGTGACTCCAATTTGGTCGGCGAAGGCTTTGTTGGCGAAGGCGCTATCCATGCTCACACCCAAGACCTGGGTGTCGGCAGCTTCCAGGGTTTTCAGATTCGCCTGGAAGTTTTTCATTTGCTGGGTTCAACCACCGGTGAAAGCGAAGATGTAAAAGGCTAAAACGACATTTTTCTTGCCGCGGTAGTCGCTCAGCTTTACATCTTTCAGATTATTTCCGTCGAAATACTTGAGTGTGAAATCGGGAGCCACATCGCCCACTTTGGGCATGCTGGAACCCTCCTTGTTCTTGGTCTGTGCGGAGGCCGGAGCAGGGGTCATCATCATTCCGGCAAGCAGCATTCCAGCCATGGCCAGGCCTGAAATCTTTCTATACATTTTTGAACTCCCCCCACGGGAGTTGTTGCCAGAATACCTTGCCTCGTGGCCAAGAGTAAACCGGACGCACCAGAGTACCTACGCGAAGCGCGTTTGACATTGCCGAGCACGGCCAGAAACCAGTACATTTCACAGAGATTCGTCTTCGCCGACGGGCCCCGAACTTCGCGATGAGCCTCACCACCCTGAACGACATTTTCTTCACTGCGGTCGAGCGCAATCTCGACCGCGTTCAACTCTACCGCGAAGCCGGAAAGTGGCTCCCGGTCTCTTCCCGCCAATTTGGAAAAAACGTTGCGCGCAGCGCTCACGCACTGCATGCGATGGGCATTCAGCGGGGAGATCGCGTCGCCATTCTGAGCGAGAACCGTCCGGAATGGTCGACCGCTGATTTTGCCTGCCTGCTATTGGGAGCCGTGACCGTTCCGCTGTATACCACGCTGACGCCTGAGCAAACGGCATTTGCGCTCAATGACGCTGGATGCCATGTGATCTTTATGTCCTCAGATCAGCATCTGCACAAAGTTCTGTCGGTGCTGGATCGGACGAAGATCGAGAAGATCATTGTCATGGACAGGCTGGAATTCTCCGGCGATCTGGCGCCGCATAAAGCGATGTGCGTGAATATGCGCCAGCTACTGACAGAGGGTCCCGATGAACTGGGCCCAGAACTCGAGCAGAGGGCGCGATCGATCGGGCCTGATGATCTGGCGACGATCGTTTACACCTCAGGAACGACCGGAAATTCCAAGGGTGCGATGCTGACGCATGGCAACATCGCTTCGAACATTCAGTGCTCGCTGCTGGGCTTCGACGTCCATCCGGGCTTGTTGAGTGTTTCATTTCTACCGCTCTGTCACATCACCGCGCGGCACGTTGATTTCGCAATGCTGTATCACGGCGTGACCCTGGCGTATTGCCCATTCATTGAGCGGTTGCCCGAGACGTTGCTGGAAGTAAGGCCCTCTTTGTTTGTAGCTGTCCCGCGCGTCTACGAAAAGATTTATGGACAGGCGATCCAGAAGGCGAAAGCCTTCCCCAAGAGCGCAATTTTCAAGTGGGCGCTCTCCGTCGGAGAGAAGTATAAAGCGATGATTCTCGCTGGGAGAACTCCAACATCGGGAACCTGGCGGTTGGCCAACAAACTTGTGTTTTCGAAAATTCGTGCCGGCATGGGCGGGGGCGTCGATACTTTTATTTCAGGCGGCGCGCCTCTGGGGAGGGAGCTGGCGGAATGGTATGCAACGGTCGGCATTCGAATTCATGAAGGATATGGACTTACCGAGACTTCGCCGGTTATCGCGCTGAACACACCGACGAATCATCGTATCGGTACGGTTGGCAAGACCATGCCCAACCTTGAGGTGCGCCTCGCTGAGGATGGAGAGATTCTTGTCCGGGGACCTTCGGTATTCAAAGGTTATTGGAACCGTCCCGACGAATCGAGAGCCGCATTCGAAGGAGAGTGGTTCAAGACTGGAGATATAGGCAATATCGATGCCGATGGATATCTCTCGGTCACGGATCGCAAGAAAGATCTGATCAAGACGTCGGGAGGAAAGTTCATCGC
>DATJWZ010000620.1:0-13638 GCA_035500795.1 Candidatus Eiseniibacteriota bacterium
GCTCTTGGCAGCATTCTTCCCGCGGGTACAAATACAGCGCTCAACTATCTGAAGACGTCGGCAAAGCATCCCGTTGGTTTTCTGCTCACCACTGCGGTCGTCACTTTGTGGACGGCCTCCGGTGTCATGATCTCGTGGATGGAAGGCTTCCGCCGCTGCTACGAGCTGCCGAAAACCTGGGGACTTGTGAAGGAGCGCATGATCGCGTTCCTGCTGGTTATTTTTGCGCTCGTCCCGATGACATTCGCGACTCTACTCGTCGCCGTCGGCAGCAAATTTGAAACTCGCATGCTCAGCTACATGGACCCGGACTTCAGCGCCTACCTGCTCCTGCTTTGGGGAGTCGCTCGCTGGGGCATTGCTACGCTAACGAGCATCTCGGTCATCGCGCTGATTTATCACCATGCCGTCCCACGCACCCAACCGTGGCACAGCGTCCTGCCCGGAGCCGTTCTCGCAACCATCACATGGTTCACCGTCACTGTTGGTTTCCGCGCTTACCTGCAACATTTTGGAGACTTCACTACCATCTACGGATCGCTCGGCGCATCCATGGCATTGCTCGTCTGGATGTATCTGATTTCTCTCATGGTGCTCGTCGGCGCCGAATTCAATGCGCTACTATTTCCACGAGCCATGCTGGGGAAAGAGCTGACCGCCGTCAACTCGGCGAAGGTTCAGAACTAGGTGCGTTTGTGAAAATCACCCAATTGCAGGAATTCGAGGACTGCAATGTGAATCTTCGTCTCGCCGACGGCGAAGTGTTGACTGTCACGACTCGTCATCTTGATCACGAGTACGAAGACGTCGTTGTCGGCGTTCTCAGCACGAACAATCCGGCGCAGTACAAGGGGCCGAAGGAGTCCGCTTACGCGATCAAGGCGGCGGACATCGTGACGGTCGAGGAACTCACCGTTGTAGAGCAGTCCGAATAGCCGTGGAATCGGGATTTTAGATCGGGGCTTTAGCCCCGGTGGGCACTCTCGCCGCGATATTTCTACGAGGGGATCATTTGAAGCGCAAGGACCAAACGCCAGAGGAGAGCCCTACTCCAAAAACCGGCTCCCGTCGTGCCAAAATCATCTGCACCATCGGTCCTTCCTGCGCCACTGAATCCGCCATGCGCGACCTGCTTCGCCTCGGTATGGACATCGCCCGACTCAACTTCTCCCATGGTACTCACGAAGATCACGCCCACAGCATCCAGCGCCTACGCCGCGCCGCCCACCGCGAAGGGCGCACCGTCTGTATCCTCCAGGACCTGCAAGGTCCCAAAATCCGCACGGGACTCTTGGAGCAGCGCAAACCGGTTTTTCTCAAGCCCGGTTCCATCGTCACCATCACGCCCGATAACGTCCCGGGTAACGCCACGCGCATCTCGACGACATTTCCCGATCTCGCCCGCGAACTTTCTCCCGGTGCGCGCATCCTGCTGAGCGATGGTCTAATCGAATTGCGGGTTCGCTCCCTTCGCGGCAAAGACGTTCTCTGTGACGTAATCAACGGAGGCATGTTAGGCGAGCACAAAGGCATCAATCTTCCCGGAATCGCGCTCTCGATTCCGGCACTCACACAGAAGGATAAGCGAGATCTCGAATTCGGGCTCAGGCATGGGATCGACGCCATCGCGCAATCGTTCGTCCGCACCGCCGCCGATGTGCGCGAGACCAAAAAAATCATCGCCTCACACCGGAGTGATATCCCGGTCATCGCCAAGCTTGAAAAGCCGCAAGCCATCGACCATCTGGAAGATATCCTCGAAGTCGCCGACGGTATCATGGTTGCCCGCGGAGATCTCGGCGTCGAAGTCGCTCCAGAAAAAGTTCCAGTCATTCAGAAGCATGTGATTCGCCGTTGTGCCGCGTGGCGCAAGCCGGTCATCACAGCGACGCAGATGCTTGAATCGATGATTGAAAACCCGCGCCCCACACGGGCCGAGGCGAGCGATGTTGCCAATGCTGTCTTCGATGGAACCGATGCGGTCATGCTCTCCGCCGAAACCGCGAGCGGGAAATATCCACGTGAGTCCGTCGAGATGATGTCGCGCATCATCGTCGAAGCCGAATGCAGCGTTGCCGACCTGGGTTTTGCGCGTCGTCGCCGCGACCATCGCAGCCTCTCCGTCGCCGAGACTATTTGCGAGTCGATTGCACACGCCGCCGAAGACCTACCCATGGGCGCAATCGCGATCTTCACCGAGACCGGGAACACCGCCCGCATGATCTCCAAGTACCGCCCAAAGGTGCCGATTTATGCCTTCGCGCACGCAGATGCAGTAGTCCGCCGGATGAATCTCTACTGGGGAGTTCGCCCCGTGCTCTGTCGCCAAGCCCATTCCCCAGAGGAAATGGTAAAGCTGGCCGATCAAGACCTCGTACGCCGCGGCGTACTCAAGCCGAAGGATGTTCTCGGTATCGTCGTCGGAACGCGTCAGGCATCCGGATCCACGAATCTGATGCATCTGCACCTAGTCACCGAGCAAGAAGCGGAGCGGATTACGCATCCTCCGAAAAAGCGCTTGGCTCCGAAACGAAGAAGATGAAGATGAAGAGGCATCGAATTGTGATTCGATTGCTAGCAGTAGGAGGGCATTGGGATCGGTACGGCCAATCGCACGTTTCTTTTTCCGGCGATTTTCAAACACTCCCGGACGAGGAACTGAATTCAGCGGGTGAGGCGCAAGGCGAATTCGACAAGATTTTGGGCCTATGCCCCACCCTTGTGCTGGCTCCTGTTACGAGTGGTCCCAAATTCCACCGAGTGATTTTTCATTCGGACAAGTAGTACTGTCCATCCGTATCGCACGCTATAATTCCCGCTTATGGCACAAGAGATTCTCTCGGTAGCCATCTGGGAACCTGTTCCGGGTCACGAATCCGCCGCATTGCAAACCTTCAATGAACTCACCTCCATCGTCACGCGCAAGGGTTACGGACGCGATCTGCTCTACCGCGACGGCGAGCATCATTATGTTTTCATGCGCTATTGGAAGTCCGAAGATACCCGCCGCGCCGCACAGGAAGATCCCGAAATGCTCCGCTGCTGGGCCAAATTGGGCAATGAAATTCAGATCGTGAAGGTCTACGAAAGGCTTTCGGAAGTCTGAGGTGATTCGGCAAGACCGCTCGTACGGGTGCCCACTTCTGGACAGGTTTGCCAGAAGTGGGGATCTTCACGTTCACGCACTGGAAAAGATCAGCTAAGGGTTAATCCAAATACTGTTACCCGAGGCGTTGTTATCAAAGTGCCCGTCAGGCGTGGTGAATAACAGGCCCGCGGTAGCCTGAGCCCATCCCGAGATCGTCGGATTCACATTGATCGTCAGAACTTTGCTCGTTCCCGGAGACATCTGTCCCAGCTTGCAAATTGCCGCCTGCCCGCTGTGTGAGCAGCCCTTTGTTGCAGAGACAAACTTCGCTCCTGTGGGCAGCGAAAGAAACGCTTTGACATTCCGGGCATCGTCGTCCTGAATGTTCGTGACCGTCACGGTGTACGTAAACATCTCTCCAACCTTCCCGGGATTGGTCGAGGTCATCGTGACCTGCATCTCGGCAAGCCCGACCGACGTGATGGTGCTGGTGATGAACGCGCTAGCCTCACCTCCGCCGCTTTCTGTGGCCACAGCTGTGCAATCCTGCGGGGCCGTATCGATAGGATGCACGGCGATTACGAAGTCATGCGACTCGCCAGGATTCAAGTTTGAGATCGAGCACACCACAACCAGGTGTGGATACCCCGGCGTGAACAGACAGCCTCCGCTCGGAGACGGCGAAATCGGCAGCTCTCCGGAAGGCAGTGTGTACGTCACGGTTAGATTCGGCGCGTCGAGATCGCTGGTATTCGTCACCGTGGCTGTGTACGTCGGTTCTCCGTTCGAGTCCGACCCAAGCGTCAGCCCGATAGTGAGCGTCGCTTGCGCCAGTGCGGCCGGAGTAAAGATTGACGTGACAAACAGTGAAAGTGCGAGACAGTATCCCCTAGTGAGTAAGCGAGACATATTTCCTCCTGTGATTTGCGGCGAGGCGAACCTGGATGGAGGGGAAAGCTCGTTGGCCTGTCTTGTCGGCAAGTCCAAAACGTCTGACGAACCCTCGCACACGCCGCTACTACTAAAGGCGAAAATCACAGGCTCCCAGGTTCATGTGCTGGAGCTTTCTCGATGGCGTTTATGCGCAGCACGGCGAATGATAAACCGCTTTAGAATGATGTCTTGACGTCCGCATCCATCCACGAATTCGCCGACCGCAATGTCGATCCCCATGTCGTCGGCTTTTTGCACATCCCCGCAACCCCCAACGGGAACGGCCTCGTCTTCACCCACGGCGCCGGAAGCAATGCCCAAGCTCCTCTGTTACGTGCCATAGCAGACGCATTCGCCGAAGCAGGCTACACGGTCCTCCGCTGCAACCTGCCCTATCGCCAGTCGAGATCCTTCGGCCCGCCGGGCCCGGCGGATGCCGCCCGCGACCGCGCCGGACTGAAGAACGCCCTTGCTGCACTGCAAAGATCTATGGGTTTTCACGAAGACGAGCATTCTGCCTCATGGAAGTTGTACCTCGGCGGCCACTCCTATGGTGGGCGCCAAGCCAGCATGCTCTGCGCTGAATTGAGTAAGGACGAACTGAACTTGGTCGCAGGCCTTCTGCTGCTCTCCTATCCGCTCCATCCGCCGCGCCGTCCCGAGCAGCAACGCACCCAGCATCTCCCTGACCTGCATACCCCGGCGCTCTTCGTCAGCGGCACCCGCGATCCTTTCGGCACAATCGAAGAACTTCAGCGAGCAATAAAGATGATCCCCGCGAAAACGAGACTGATGACAGTGGAGGGTGCCGGTCACGACCTGGGATTCAAAGGGAAAGCCAAAAAGGAAGGGTTACCACAACAGATTCTGTCAGAATTCACCCAATTCCTGCCTCTGTCATCCTGAGCGGAGCCGTGACGAGCAAAGCGAGTCAGGGCGCAGTCGAAGGATCCTTATAACCGCGACGCTACCGGAGCAATGGCAAGGCATCTTAGCCGTAGAACTTTGAAACATTGAAACCTGCCCTTAGTTCACCCACCCCGACTTGCCGCCGCCATTCCCCTTCCGCGGATTCTCGTCCGGCGGGATGTAATTCCCGTGCTCGTCAAAATGTACGTCGCGATCGTGCTGACGCATGTACACTTCGAACTTCTTCGCCGCCCGCCGCCGTTTCCATCGATAGTAGGAATTTCGTAGGCCGTAATAACGTTCGGAAAGTCCAGCGTCCACCAGCCCCGCCTTCGGTCCGCGCCGCACGTAAAGCCATCCAAAAAGCAATCCGCCAAGATGCGCGACGTACGCGACGCCGCCCCCGCCGCCCATTGCCAACGCAAGCGTCGCCACGATCAAGATTCCCACGAAGTATTTCGCTTTGATCGTGAATGGAAACGGAATCATCATGATCTCGTTTTCGGCGAACAAAATTCCGAACGCGATCAGGATCGCAAAGATCCCGCCCGATGCTCCGACTGTTGCAGTTCCTGGATTCCCCAAGATGTGGCCGAAGGCCAGCGCAATGGTCGTGATCGCGGCGCCAAGCACCCCCACGAAATATAGCTCGAAAAATCTCCGAGTTCCCCAGGCGCTCTCAAAGGCCGACCCGAACATCCACAACCCGATCATGTTCCAAAACCAGTGCGCAAACCCGCTGTGAATGAAACTGTATGTCAGCAGCTGCCAAATGAAACCACGTTGCACGACGTCGGCCGGGACTAATGCGCAGTAATAGGCCACATATGCCGGGAATGACACTCGACCCTGCATCAGCTCCATCAACAGGAATACCGCCGTGTTGATCCCGATGAGCCACGTCACCCCCTTGGTAAACGGGGGTAGGCTCAACGTCATCGGTTCACCAGTTCTCCGCACAAATTCCTCGTTCGAATAATTCTACTCGGTTTTGCTAGGGATACCGGGAGTGCCTCGGGTCTGCCGAATTTGCGAGACCCTGGGACTCCAATTTCTGCGAATCACCGCTCCGGCGTCGGCACCGCCGGCAAACTCCTGTGCCCAGCCGCATCCACCGCGCTTACGCCGAAAACCACGTTATCTTTAGACACCTTCAGAGTCGTTCGGGTTACATTGCCGACATCTTGCGCATGTTCCCACTCAGGACTTGTCGTAGCGCGCCACAACACTTCATAGCTTGTCGCCCCGGGCGTAGCATCCCACGACAATGTCGTGTCGTTCTCCAATTCCTTCGTCAGGATATGAACATTTCCCGGCGCTCCGGGTGCAGCCGCCAAGGCAGCCAACGTGGCCGCGTTCAACCGCGCCACGTGCGCGACGTAGTCATAATCGACGAACTTCGTCAGATCGCCATACTGAATCCCGTTCTCCATGCGCACGTTCTGATGCTGATGATTGAAGTCTTCTCGATATTCCGTTATCCGCACTGCCGCGAATCCCTGCTGATTAAAAGAGTAGTGATCTCCCCCACGCAAATACCGATCCAGCCGAAATACCAGCATCGGCTTCACCCCGGTGTTGTACGTACGTCCAACTTCGCTAATATAGCGCGCCACTTCGCGGGACGCCGAATCGCTTTCCCCACCCAATCCGCGAATTCGTCGGATGTCCTGATCCGTAGCCGCAACGGGGACTCCCTCGGAGAACACTCGAACCACTGAATGATCCTGCTCCGGACTCTTGTCGCCACCGACGATGTCATCGTTCAGTACAGCCTCGATCTGCCATCCCTCATCTTTGGCCATTTTCGCGAAATGCTTGCTTCCGTTCAGCCCCTGTTCCTCGCCTGCTACAGTCAGAAAAACAATCGTCCCCGGAAATTTCAGTTTGCTCAATACGCGCGCGCATTCCAGGCTCACTGTCGTTCCGCTCCCGTCATCATTTGCGCCCGGGGCGTCTCCATTCACATCGAGCGTATCGCTGTTTCGCGAATCGTAATGACCGGTCACGAGCACAATCCGCTTCGCTTGTGCCGGGTCCGTCCCCTTCAACACCGCATAAACATTGCTGATCTCGGTGGGCTTAGGAATCCGATCCATCGGTTGTTCTGTAAAGCTGTCGGTTTTCACCTCCAGGCATCCACCGCACTCTTTGGAATACTCTTCGAACTGGGCTTTGATCCATTCGCGCGCGGCCCCAATCCCATGCCCTGCCGCAATCGACTGCGCATCCTGCGTCGACAGAGTCAGGCGCGTCCCAAAGCTCACCAGTTTCTCAATGTCGTTCTGAACGCGCTGCGCAGATACCTGCTGCAAAGCCGCGGCAATCCGAGGATCTGCCGCCATTCCAGGTCCGCTCTGACCGACGCCAACTTGCGCCACCAGCAGTACCCCTGCAACCAAAAGCAGCGCCCTATACGTCCATTTGCCGTCTTGAACCATCATGAGAGTAAGATCCCCAATCGGGAAAAAGCTAAGGATTTGCTGCACGAAAAAAAGTCCGGTCCGCAAGTCGGTCCCACTTGACCAACTGCCGAGGAGAATCTAAATATTATCAGGAGGCTCTAATAGGCAAGGGAGGCTGTTTATGGTGCTTTGTCCGGAATGCGAAAACAACTTGGACATTGACGAAGAGGAAGTCGACGAGGGTGAGGTGATCTCCTGCCCTGAGTGCGGCACCGACTTCGAGGTCGTCACGACAAGTCCGCTCGAATTAAAAGCGGTTGAAGAAGGTTACGAAGAAGAAGAAGAAGAGGAAGAGGAATCCGAAGACGGTGACTACTCCTGATTGCCGACCCAGCCGGCCTGTTCCCACGCTGTCGTTTTATGCGATCGTCATTGCTCTGCTGCTCCTGCCAACCCTCCGTTCTCAGGATGCCTTTCTTGCTGCCCAGCAATCCAAGGAGAAGCCTTTCGCGGTTATCGTCGGCACCGTCTGGGGTCCCGACGATCGGCCGGTCTACGGCGTGACCGTCAAAATTCGTAAATCCACCGACAAGCCAAAAAAGGTTCGCTATCAGGTCTACTCCGACCATCACGGCGAGTTCGAGCAGCGCCTGCCCGCCAAAGAAGCCGAATACATCGTTTGGGCTGATCTCAAAGGCTACAAGCCCGAAGACGGCAAGCCCCTCCGCCTGGTCAAAGAGGTCACGGTCCACATCTACAACGACGAGCGCCAGGACATCGGCCTCCACCTCGAACACTAGCCCGCTTTTACGCTGAAACTTTGAAACCTTGAAACCTGAGCAAAGCCCCTTGACCCTTGATCTCGACCATTCTGCCCCTTCTCAGCCATGAGACAATAGATTCCACCCATGAATCGCCACCGCTCAGTGATCAAAGCTTTTGCCTTCTCATGTCTGGCACTTCTGATAGTTGCCCTTGTCTCGAACATGGCGCTGGCCGACAAAAAAGATAAATCCACCGGCCGCCTGCTCTTGGGCAAGGTCCTCGATAAGCAGGACAACCCCTTGCCCGACGCCGTCGTCTACGTCACCAACACGCGAACCCGCGCTGTGAAAACTTACATCGTGGGTAAAGATGGCACCTACCGCTTTCCGGCCCTCTCCAATGCTGTTGATTACGAGGTCTATGCCCAATACCACGGCAAGAAAAGCGATACGAAAGGGGTTAGCCAGTTCGATGACCGGTCTCAGGTCTACGTGGATCTAAGAGTAGACGTTCGATAGTAGCGCTGGCGCCCAACCGGCTGTCCGGCGGGCTTCTCGTGCGCCGCCGAGCGTGAGACAAGCAACTTTTTGGCCTCCATCCGGGTTCAATTAGATAGGAGTTTTATACGGAGGGCACCTTGGACGGTTTACGTACTTTTACGATTTTTAGCGCGCCTCGCGCACTTCTGGCCACTGTCGTATTTCTCTCAGCAGCCTTCTCGTTTGCCCAGAGCGGCTCGATGAGCCCCTATCAGGGCGAGCAAGACGGCGTCAGTGCGGGCGGCAAGTGGATGATGTTCAGCAGTGAAGACAAAATGACGGGAGCCAAGCGCGTCCGCTTCGAGCTCTTGGCCGAAAATTACTTCCGCGAAGATCAGGATTACCGGCCTAGAGTCGAGCTGGTCTGTGAGAACGGCAAGTACAAGAGCGCGACTTTCAATCCCGCGGTTAAAGTTCCTCCCAACCGCCCTGGTTTTTGGGGACAGCCGCAACTGCAAGCTGAGGTCCGCGTCGACGATGTTCACTATCACTACGGTTGGAACTGGCAGGGTCGCTACGTTTCCATGGATAAGGGCACAGCACGTGGAATGATACGCGCCAATATTTTTAACATCGCGATCCCAACCCGCAGTGGTCGGCAGATCGCCGAATTTGATCCCGCAGGTCTCAATATCGACCAGGTGCGCAAGGCCTGCGACATCACCCCCAAAAAGCCCAGCGCGTACTAATCAGGAAGCGTCGTTGTTCAGCAGACAGCCGCCGCCTGGACAAGTTTGTCATTCCGACAACTCGCGCAGCGAGGACAGAGGAATCTGCTGTCCGCCGGATATAACACTACTTCCACGCCGACAAGTCTCGATTCAGCATTCCTTCGAGCCTCTCTATCTCGGGCCGGAATAGTTGGCGCAACCTGTTTCTTTCGGGCATAGGAATTTCCGGAAATGCCGCGCCTCCTCCAATGAACGCCCGGTGCGCTCCGATGCGCTTCGCTGTCGCAACAACCCCGCCCAACCGCCGTCTCTTCGACCACTCCGCGAGCCAAAGCGCAGTCCGTGTCAAATAATAGTTCCGCGGCTGGGTCAATGAATCTGATGCCAGCACATGATGAAGGTGCCTCGGGCCTAATCGAAACCTCGGTGCGCCTACGAAATCTACCAGCCGATCCAGGTAGCCTTGGGGGTCTGCTTCCATATCGTCGTGCAACGTCACCAGCACTCGGGAACTTCCGAACATCTCAAGCCAGCTCTTCAGGTGCTCGGCATAGCGGCTCGATTCCATCAGTTCGGGATCCTGGATCAACGCATCTTCGAATGTCCAGTGAATCCATCCATACGCGCGCTTCAGCCGATACAGTGACAGCACGCGGTCCACGGGATTTCGGAAAATGCACACGATTCTCGCTCCCGGGATCATGCGCCCAATTCGCTCACGCGCGCTTGTCGAAGCGAAATACGTAGGCGCCACTTCGCCCACAACTCGTCCTCCAACCGCTCGCTTATAGTGCGACGCATACCAGTCCAGCCCGCGGTCGAAATTTATATCGAAAAACCGTGTTTCTTTGGTCGGATGCGACAGCCATGTGCACTGGCTCAGTACGGTATGCAGCCAACTCGTGCCTGTGCGAGGTGGTCCCACGACGAAAAAGGATGGAAGTTTCTGATAGGCAATGTTGCTGTCGGTCAGGATCAACGGGGTTGCGGCGCACTGTTCGGACATCACGAGGGTCCTCTAAGCTTCTCGTTGACGGCGGGAACTCTACTGCGAATACTTGCCTCGCCGAGTAGACTGCACTGTACCGCGGGACTCGCGAAGTGGGCAGGGAGTTGATGCGGTATGAAGGTTGGGAGTTGCCTCGAATCGATCACCAGGGTGAGTAATCCAAGAGAGAGAACGTACCGCCGAAAAGATTCCCTTTGTGAACCTTCGTGTCCTTGGCGGCTAAAAGGTCGTCTGCGTCCCTCTAAGTTCTCTGTGACCAGAAGGTTTGCGGACTCAAAACTTGTACCAAAACCAAATGTCCTGCCAATTTACCCCAGCACCCTCGCCGCATCTTTGGCGTAATAAGTGAGAATCATGCTCGCACCCGCACGCCGAATACTAACCAGCGATTCCATCATCACGCGTTCCCGCTCGATCCATCCATTTCGAGCGGCCGCTTCGATCATCGCGTATTCCCCGGAGACCTGATACGCAGCCAGCGGCAAGTCAAATCGCTCTCGCGCCGCAGCGATCACGTCGAGATAAGGCATCGCAGGCTTCACCATAATCATGTCGGCGCCTTCCTCCACGTCCGCCTCGATCTCTCGCATGGCCTCACGGATATTGGCCCCATCCATCTGATAAGACCGCCGGTCGCCAAACTGTGGCGCCGAATCTGCCGCTTCACGAAATGGTCCGTAGAATCCCGACGCAAACTTCGCCGCATACGACAGTATCGGCGTATTCATCAATCCCGCGTCATCCAGCCCCCGCCGGATCGCAGCCACACGTCCGTCCATCATGTCCGACGGCGCAATAATGTCGATTCCCGCCTTTGCGAGTGAGACCGAGGTCTTCGCCAGCAGTTCGAGAGAAGCGTCGTTCACGATCTCGTATTCCGTCGCCACCGGCGGCGCAGCAACCGCAGCGCCAAGGGATTGCGGCGCGGCCTTCACGATCCCGCAATGCCCGTGCGACATGTATTCGCAAAGGCAAACGTCTCCCATCAACACAAGCCCGGGAACTTCCCGCTTGATCGCTCGCGTCGCTTGCTGCACGATTCCGTTCTCTGCCCAAGCCCCGGTAGCCACCTCATCTTTTTTATCGGGCAGCCCGAACAGGATCACAGACGGTACTCCCAGGGCATGCACCTCCCGCGCTTCTTTCACTGCTTCGTCGATCGACAGGTTGTAAATCCCAGGCATCGACCGCACTTCCTTTCGGACACCTACTCCCGGACAAACGAACATCGGATATACAAATGCATCCGGCGTGAGGCGCGTCTCCGCCACCATGTTCCGGAGTTCAGCAGTGCGTCGCAGACGACGAAGGCGTGTCACTGGAAAAGCCATAGGAATCACCTGAAAAGGAGGCCTATCGGAATAGCCCCTCCAAGCGATTCTAAAGGATCAGCCCCAGCACAATGTGATTTCAATCACAAAGCCCTGTCGCGGGCGACCGTAGCGCCGGTCACCCGTGGCTCTCACGGCGGTATCGCGCCGCCATACTAGGCCTGGGCCCAGCTTCGTCGGGGATAGTTCCAAGTCCACCAAGGAGTAACGAAAGTAACTACCCTCCTTCCCACCAACCATCGGAATCCTCATTTGACTTGCATAGAATGAAAACGGATGAGTCTGCTCAGGCGCAAACGCTGGTTTGTCACGGCGGCCGCTATCACTTTGGCCTTCCTATTGGTGCGCCTGATCATCACCAAAGGTCCCCCACTGGAGGCCATCGCTGACATCGTCGGCTTGATCCTGATGCTGGCCGGCGTGTTTGTCTGTGTGACCAACGCCGCAATCCGTCCTCGTCAGGAGCGCAGTTTCTGGGTCCTCATGGCCTTGGGTTTTGCCCTATGGGCCGCCAACCAGAGCGCCTGGACCGTGATGGAAGTCTTTCTCCACAAATCCATCCCCGATCCATTTCCCTTCGATATCGTCCTGTTTTTCCATATTGTTCCTATGATCGCCGCCGTCGCCTGGCGCCCGGACCTCGCGACCAAACCAGCCAAAATTCCACTCAGCGTTCTGAATTTCCTCATGCTGTTCGGTTGGTGGGTGTTCCTCTACGCGTTTATCGTTTTTCCGCACCAGTACGTGACGTTGAATATCCCGCGATACAACACGTACTACGACGCGCTCTATGCTGTCGAAAATGGACTTCTGATCTCGGTCCTGATCCTTGCGGTGCTAACCAGTTCTGGAGGCTGGCGCCGCCTCTACGGCCATATCCTGGCAGCATCGCTTTTGTATGCCATCAACTCCCAACTGCTCGACCGGGCCGCAGCAGACCTCTCTTATTATTCGGGAAGCCTGTATGACGTCCCGCTGATTGCAACCGTTGCGTGGATCACCGCAGCTGCGCTCTCAGCCCGCGATTGGGAACTCGGGACCGTCAAGTTCAATCTGCACCCGCGCTGGAAACAGATCATTCCCAGGATGGCCATGCTCGCGATCTTATCGCTCCCCGTCCTGGGTATTTGGACCGTTCTTCTGGACCCTTCGCACGCACCCGTGCGGGCGTTTCGCGTCTTTGCCGTTCTCGCGGCCATGATCGTTCTCGGAGCTTTCGTCTTCTGTCGTCAATATATGCAGGATCAGGCGCTTATGACGCTGCTCGATGAATCGCGCCGTGCTTACCAAAGCCAAAAGCAGTTGCAGGGACAGTTAGTGCAAAAGGAGAAACTCGCCTCTCTCGGCCATCTCGTGGCCGGCGCCGCTCACGATATTAACCATCCGTTGAATGCGATCATGAGCCACTCCGAGGAACTTTCCAGCAATCACAAGCTCACTTCGGACCAGGACGCTCTCCTCCGCAAGATCGTGAATCAAGCCAGCCGTACTCGCGATCTCATCGACAACCTGCTCAGCTTTGCCCAGCAAGCTCCTGGTGAGAAGCGGCCGGTGGACCTTACCATCCTCATCAATCGCGCTGTTCAGATGATCGACTCACGCCGTGGCCCCGGGAAAGTCCAGCTTCGCCTATTCATTGAACGCGACTTTCCCCGGGTGCACGCCAATGCCAACCAGATGTTCCAGGCCTTTGTCGAGATCGTCGAAAATGCCATGGACGCTCTCGCCGGGGTGAGTGACGCTAGCCTCGAAATTACCGGCATCAGCCAGCGTGACGAAGTCGTGCTTCAGTTCTCTGACAACGGTCCCGGCCTCCGCGAACCTGAGCGTGTGTTCGATCCCTTCTACACAACCAAGCCCGTCGGCAAGGGCACCGGCCTCGGGCTCAGCGCCGTCTACGGAGTCATTCAGGACCACGGCGGCCAAATCACCTGCCGCAACAAGCCGGAAGGAGGCGCTCTCTTCGTCATCAAACTCCCGGTCACCGC
>DATJWZ010000621.1:0-32785 GCA_035500795.1 Candidatus Eiseniibacteriota bacterium
GGCTGGCCCTCGATCCTCACGATGGCGTAGTCCTGAGCATCGATCCATACCTTGCCCTCGAACAGATACTTGTCTCTGCGCTTGGGGATAGCTTCGGCAACCAGGCAGTGATAGGGCCCGACTTCCTGCTCGCCCACCAGGTTGAACTCGTAGTTGGCAGGCTTGATGGCGCTGTCGTGGTGCGCGCGTCCCGACGAGGTCTCGGATTCACTCTCGATCAGGCGCTTCAGGACCATATCCCGGACCATCCCCGACCCTTCTTCGGAAATAGTGCGGAAACCCTTGTGGTCGGGCGCCTGATAGTCCACGCGAACAACCTCCTGGGCATAGAGCTTCCCCTTGTCGTTACTCACCCGGTAGGTCCTGACCACGGAGTATTGCCGCAGCCGCGTATCTCGGGCTCGGTTACACTCCAGAAGCTTCGCGAAGAGCTCATCACCCGTCATGCCTGCATGGACGGGGCTGAGTGGCTTCAACGGCTGCTGGACTGGACCCGTTGCGGGTCCGTCAGCCGCCAGCAGCGTAGCAGCGGCCATGATCACAACCCAAGGCGTCATCGCGCTCAGCACTTTGGTTTTCGGATTGATCCTCATTGTTGTCCTCTGAATCGCCGAGTTCCCCTTGAAACTGTGGGCACGTAGTTCGCAGCCTACTTCACGATGTCGATCACGAACCCATCCACTCGATGCTGGTTTCCTACGAAGTGCCCGAAGTAGGGGGAGTTAACGTTGTTGTACACCTCGAGCCAGTTGGAGTGATTTGTCACGTTGAGGCTGTAGAGGCCAAGCCGCAGCTTGCGATTTCTAAGCCCTGGCAAGTTCAGGTTGAACTCGCGGTATATCTTCATATCAAGGGAGAAGAACTCGGGGAAGCGCTGGCTATTGGCCAGGCCCACATAGTTCTGAAACGTGTCGACATTCGAATACGGCAGCCCCGTACGAACATCGACCACGGGACTGAGCGTGAGCTTCCAGGGCAGGCTGAAGGCGCCCCAGCTCACCAGGCGATTGGGAACATCCGAAGCCAGGCTGCCGGTGACGTCCGGCCGGATTACCGGGTCCTCGAAAGGCACGTAGATGTCCGAAAGCGAATTCAGATCGCCGCGCGCGCGGCTGTGCACGTAAGCCGCGTTCAGCTCGCTCCGTTCACCAGCCTGATAGTGGACCGACGCTTCGAACTGGTGATAATGCGACCCGCCGTTAGCGGCCAAACCCAACCAGGCTGAGCCTCCGGCGCCTGTGAGCGGGTCCACCGCGTAGAGGTCTTGGGTCTGGCTGTAGAGGTATTTGAATCGGGCCGTGACGTTATGACGGAGTTCGCGTTCCACCTCGAGATTGGCCGTAAAGTTCCGCGGGCTCGAGTAAGGATTCCGGAGCGTCGGGACGAGACCCTGGCCAGGTTCATCCGAGAGATACGTGTTCTGATAAAGAATGGATGGACCGAGCAGAGCACCCGTCGGGCCGTAGTAACTCACCAAGCGAGCTGGGTTGTCGAGAAAATCCTGACCCAATAAGGGAACGCGATCGTAGAAGAGCCCGGCGCCGCCCCGAATAACCGTCTTTCGATCCTCGCCCGGCGCGTACACAAATCCGCCTCGAGGTGAGAACGCGGCCGAACGTCCGTTCGACTGGGTGCTGAACCGCCCACCGAGGCTCAGCCCCAGACGGTCGTCGATCTTCCAGTCGTCTTGCACAAACTCTGCCACCTCGGTGTCCTCAGCTTTGAGACGTCCGCCGCCCTGGAAACCGATCTGCTCGGCCAGTGTTCCGTCCTGCCTGAGGAGCTGGATGGGGTGGGAGGCGTCTATGCCGGTGTATGAACGATGACTCAGGTCTACTCCGACCTTCAATTGGTGACGGCCGAGCCACGCCTTCAGCGGAAACTGATAGATGGGCAAAAGTTCAACCTGACGCGCTGATCTTGTCCAGGCGTCGAAGAAGTTGCCGTCCCAACCCTCGGGGCTGATCAGCAAGTCTTCCGGGCCCTGCCCGTGAGCGTTGCTATCGAAAAAGGTATATCGGAAAGCGGTGCTGAGCAGGGCGCCGTTGCTGAACTGATAGGTATCCGTGGCCGCGAGCGAAACCCCGCGCTGGCCGTCATCGGACGAGGCAGTTTGCGGTACCAAGGCACTGATATTGGCAAATTGCTGCCGGTTCGAAAAGGCGTTCACATTGAAGGCCAGGAGGTGTTGCGGAGACAGCACGGCCTGGAAAGTCGTGAGGCTGTCCCATCCCTGAACCTTGATCTCGTTATCCGGCCACGCCAGCCCGCGGACCGGAGTCCTCTTCAGGTCGTAGCTGAAGTTTTCGGAAAAGTTCAACTTGTTGGAGATCAGCGGGCCGCCAAAGGAGGCGCGAGGCGTCAGGCCCGACAAGCCTACGAGGTGACCATCCTTACCTCGAAATCCCGGGACAAAGTCCATGATTCCATAGTGCCAATGGCTAGCAGGCGGCTCGGTTTCGATAGTGGTCAGGCCACCGGAGAACCCGCCATATTGCGCGTTGTAGGGTTCCTCGTCCACCTTCAGGGTCTGAACCGAATCGATCGGAATAGGGATGGAGAAGCTGCCGGTTACCGGATCGACACTCTGCGCGGAATCCACCAGCAGCATCCCCTGGTTCTCGGTCTGCCCTTTCATGTTGAGCTTTCCATCTGGAGTCCGAATGACGCCTGGCACAAGCGGCAGAACAGCCTTAAACTTCTGTTCAGCCAGCGGCAGCGTATTGAATTGGCGGGCGTTGATGGTGGACATCGGGCTGGCGCTCGCAGTCGCTACGCCCGCCGGCTTGTCATGCACCTCAACTCTCTGTACGACCGTGGCCAGTTCCAGTCGGATGCTTTCCACTCTGGCTTCCCTGGGCTTCAAGGGAATGGTTTCGCCGAACGGTTTGAACCCCTCGGTGGTGACTTCAAGCGTGTACTCGCCCGGTGCCAGGTTCGAGAACTGATAATGGCCATCAGCATCCGTCGATGCGGAAAGCGGTTGACGCTCGGGGGCGCTGCTCGTCAGTCTTACGGCGGCGCCTGGAACGGCTTCAGGTCCTTGAGCGTCAACCGTAGTAACCGTGCCTTCCATCGAAGCCGCAGCCGCTTCACTCGCGGACGCGCCTTGCGCGAGCGCTGAGGCGGGGCCAGAGACCAATAGCAGTGATACCAGCGTCACGCCGGGCAGGGCGGTCGCTATGTCAAAACTATGACCAACATCGCGCCGCCGGAAGGCAGACGCGCTCAGCCTGCTGAACGGCCAATCGATCGCCGCACTTGAGAATCGTGGTTTCGCGCTCTTACTCATTGTCAGTTCCTTGCTCCCTGGTTTCGCTTGTCTCGGTCGAAGCCGACCCTCCGGAGGCCCCACTGTTCATGAGCACGCAACAGACGGGATCATGCCCGAGCAGGTTCGCCAAAGGCACGAACTTGCTGAATCTTCCTAACCTGTTCCGAAAGCTTCCGTCGACCGCGATGAACTTGTGATTTCACAGTGCCTTCCGATAGACCTAAAGCAAGAGCGGTTTCTTTGGTCGTCAGGCCCTGAAAATCGTGAAGAGACAAGGCACGCCGCTGAGGTCGGCTCAGGCATTCGAGCCCTTGATGCAGAATCCGACGCTGCTCCGCTCGCGCGCAGACTTCTTCCGGATTGGGACGCCCGTCGACAAGCTGGTCTGATAAGCGGCGACTGCCCTCTTGCATCATCGGCTCGTCGATCGGCTCCGATTCATGAGCGCGAAGATTCCGCAGCCGCATCAAGGCGGCGTTGACCACAATACGAGTAAGCCACGTCGACAAGCGGGCGCGGCCTTCGAACCGGTGTAAGTTGCGGAGGGCGGCCAACAACCCTTCCTGCACCGCGTCTTCTGCGTCTTCGGTGTTGCCGAGCAGTCGCAAAGCTGCAGAATAGAGGCGTCGTCGTTGGGACCCGAGGATGTCATTCACGACTTCGCGATCGCCGCTTAGTGTGAAACCATGCGAAGGAATTGGCCGCTGCGCGGTCTCGTCATTAATGTGAGGTTCCATAGCATCCTCCTCAGCTCGGCTTCGTTCTTGTGAACCAATTCACACTCAGCGGGCGCGCTCGAAGGCTTTGGCAAGCGTCGCGGTGCTAACCGCCGTGCGTGAGATCCGGAGGACCGCGGCAATGCCTTCCCCGACCATCACGAAGCCAATGCTGGCCGCAAACAGCAGGGCGCCCAGCAGGGCTGTCAGGCCTACGAGACCCAAATACTCAAAAAAGACGTACATAAGTTGCTCCTTGGTGTGGCGGCCATCCGGGTTCCCTCAACCAGCGGTTCAAGCCACCCTGGCGTGCCAAACCGGGAAGGTACTCCTTCCCGCGTCCGCGCAGCCGCTTTCCGAGTCAGGCTTCGTTTCGGTCCTCACCAAGGCACCCCGGTTCTGCTTCCGGAACGTCAGCCTCGGGGTATCCGGATCGAAATCGATCGTGACCAAGTCACCCAGCTCAATCTGACCGGTAGGCAACAGATTCGAGAGCGGAAAAACCAGATGCCGTTCCACAGAACGCTTAAGATGTCGCGCTCCGAACTTCGAGTCGGTCCCCTCTTGAAGCAGAAAATTCCGGGCGCTGGGTGTGCAATTGAATACAAACGGCCGGCTTGCGGGAGAAGCCATGATTCTTTGCTGCACGTTCTCCAACTCGATATCCAGGATCCTGTCGAGGTGCTCCTGGTTCAGCATGCGAAACACGATCACCTTATCGACGCGGTTCATGAACTCGGGCGAAAACTTGCGCCGCGCCGCGTCCACCGCGGTCCGGTAGATCTTTTGGTCGAGTCTCTCATCGTCTTCCGACGGGCTGGAGGTATAGCCGAGACCGCCACTCATGAGCTTGCCGATTTCCTGCGAACCCAGGTTGGAGGTCAGGAAGATCAGGCTGTGCGAGAAGTCAACACGGCGATTGTCACCCAAAGTCAACGTGCCTTTGTCGAGGATACCCAGCAGCAGTTGCCACAACGCATCCGAGGCCTTCTCGATTTCGTCAAAGAGTACCAGCGAAATCTTCAATTTCTCCGTGTAGTGCTGTTCCAGCACTTCCTGCGTGATCATGGGAGAGGTTTCGCGATGACCGAGGTAACCGGGCGGCGAGCCGACAAGTTTGGCGATCTCGTGACCGTGCTGAAACTCCGCACAATCGATCTTGACAACAGCGCGAGCATCCCCGAACAACACCTCGGCAGCAGCCTCCACCAGTCGTGTCTTGCCCGAGCCCGTCGGCCCCAGCAGCAGGAGGTTAGCGAGGGGACGGCCCGGAGCAGAAAGACCCGCCCAGTAAACCTGGTAGATCCGTGCTAACTGCCGAATGGCGCGGTCCTGTCCTATGACTCGTCTATGCAGATCGCTTTCGAAGCCTTCTACCTCGGGTGATCGCATCATGGGATCAAGCACGGTTTCGCTTCGATATTCGTCAGGTGCCGGCTGCGACCTCGGTCGTGTCCGGCGCCGGTCAAAGTGGGTCTCGACAACCGCAGGGTTGGAAGGCCAATCCGCGACAGGTGCTACACTGCTGTTACTCGTCATGGTGTCCCTCCCGTGTTTAAGCAACGGGCTATTTCAGCTCATCGCGCTACGTACGCCGGGAGAAGAGCAAATACAATTCCATCCGGGCGTCGCTGGAGAAGGGAGTGAAGCGAGGGGCGCCGATTCTGACGGAGTTGGCGCACATTTCACAGGGGTTGGCAACAGCGGGGCCGGCCAGACTTGAACCATCGAGTCAAGCAACTCGCGAATCGCCGCGGATGCTAGTGCCAGATCGCGACGTTAACGGGCTGCCACCTGTGCACAGATTGACACCGCAACATGGGTAGCTCGCTCGTCCGGATTCCTGGCGGTAGCTGATCGGTGCAAACCCCGCCAGAGCCAATCGGTTGGCAAGTGACAACCCGTTGGCATCGCGACTCTTGGCACGGCGGATTCACCTGGTTGATCTGCCCATCTACTTATTTTCTGGCAGTGAAAACCCGGTGGGCCACAGCGGCTTGAAGGAGTCCGTTCGCTCATCGTCCGGTATCGCAAGGCGGGAATCCGCGTAATTTCTTACAATTTCTATGAGGGCGGGCGACACGAGATGCTGATGAGATCAACCGTGGCGAAGTCCGTGCAGATCTGCTTCGTTGGGTCGCTAACGTCCGCGGACGGCGACTGACGACTGCTGCAGGTATAGGGCCTGCGTGGCCTGGGGTGGAAGATGCCGGGCTGAAGAGTCTGTGCGAGAACTCAACCCGAGAGACTCACCAGCCCTTGGTCCGTCCCCGTTGAGTGGGAGAGAGAGGCGGGCCTGAGGCCGATGATCATTTTTCGCTCCGGAAGTATTTCAATGACGTCTGGATTCAAGTTTTCATCAACTCGGCTAGAACTCCGATCCGCTGCGGCCTGGCCTGGAGGCTCAGAAGGCTTCCATAGCGCGGTTGCAAAAGTTCTAGGCCGTGGTGGGGGAACACCTTCCCTCACATTATATTGAGGTGTCAAGAGCGAGAGTTTTCACACAGACCCTGAAGCGCGCCGCTACACTTACGTCGCTGGTGTACGGTCAAACGCTTGCCACCGGGCACGGCGAGTCGCACACCATCGCGTACGTAAGATCCCGCATGCGGCCCCCGGCCCTGGACTGGGGATTTCTTCCGATCACGAGGACGTCCGCATCTGACCGGCGTACTTCTTGAAGCAGCGCCTCTTTTACTGGACCGACGGCGATTCGGACTGGCGCCTCGCTGCCGGCCTGCCTCCGGAGTTCGTCAAGCCGTCGGCGTGCTTCCCCTAGTTCGGCACACTCCACCTGCTCTTCCGGACCCAGTTGAGTACGCAAGTTGGGATCGACGCGGGGAATCGCATGAATCAGGGTGAGCTTCGCCCTGGCCGCTGCCGCCAGGCAACTGGCATAGCGAAGCGTTGCTTCTGAATTCGCGTCCAGGCCGATGGCGCAAAGCCATTCCCGGTGCTCCATGGGCCTGGGCACCGCCTCCTGAGCGTGCTGAGTGGTCATTACCGGGCAATCAGCGTCGTTGAGCACCTTCGCAGTAGTCGAGCCGAGCAGCATCCGCCTAAAGGAGCCGGCGTACGTGGGCATGACGATGAGGTCGAATGCGCGCGTCCGGGCGAGCTGAGCGATCTCGGTGGCCACGTCACCCGACAACAAGATTCTCGGACACTCCGCCACCGGGAACTCGGAGGTGAGGTACGAGTCCAGTTCACCCCGGGCAAGTTCCTGGTGCTCTTCCGCAATCTCGGAAAGCGGACGCACATAGAGCTCGAATCCGTTATGACTGGTAAGATCGAAGACGTGGGCCAGTGTGACCTTGGCGCCCAAGATCGCCGCGGCTCTTTTCACGTAGGCGGCCATCGCCGCACAGGAGCGTGAGAAGTCCACAGGAAAGAGGATGTTTTGAATCGTTGGTACCATTCGTTGTTTCCTTCAGCCGCGAGCGCCATGTCCCGGCGGTAACGCCGATTCCGGATGCTCGGC
This sequence comes from Candidatus Eiseniibacteriota bacterium, assembly GCA_035500795.1. Taxonomy (GTDB): domain Bacteria; phylum Acidobacteriota; class Terriglobia; order Terriglobales; family Acidobacteriaceae; genus Sulfotelmatobacter. The sequence continues at coordinate 7,472 of DATJWZ010000621.1, forward strand.
AAGCCGCCGTAACTGCGGGATTCTACGGATTTCGTGCGTGACCTTTACGTAACTTCGCTGACGGTTCCGATTCGGCAGACTTTGAACCCGGACCCTGCGTGAAGATCTGTTTCACATCTTGGGTGGACTCGAAGATGGGTAGGCCGGAGTCCACTGCGTTGCTATCACTCGCCGACGAAGTTCATCCTCGGCCAGCTTCGGAGCAACATCGTCCTTTTGCGCTTCCATCCCCACGGCTACCGCGATTTGCGCGGCCACCCTCCGAATGTCGGTCAAGGGAGGTAGCAGAGAGGCAGAAGAGTCTTTGAGGGCGGGCGAATTCCCGGCGAGCGTTCGGGCCGCCGCCAGCATCATGGCGTCCGTCACGCGCCGGGCGCCAGACGCGACCACTCCAAGGCCCATCGCTGGAAAAATAAAGACGTTGTTGCACTGAGCGATGGGAATCGTTCGCCCGCCATAGCTGACAGGCGCAAAAGGCGAACCCGTGGCTACCAGAGCGCGTCCATCGGTCCATCGAATCAAATCGTCGGCATTCGCTTCCGATTTATCGGTGGGATTGGAGAGTGGAAAGATGATGGGTCGCTCGACCTTGCGCGCCATCTCCCGAACGATTGAGTCCGAGAAGGCGCCGCTAACCGTAGAGAGGCCGATCAGAATTGTTGCTTCCACCTTTCCGATGACGTCGGCGAGTCCGATCTGACCCTTGGAAGTCCGCGGCCATCCCGACACACGGTCTGCCGGCTGGGCGTACTCCCTCTGTTCCGGGGTAAGGTCCTTTCGTCCCGAATGCAGAAGGCCGTCCTTGTCAACCACCCAGAAGTGGCTGCGGGCCTCCTCTTGGGATCGCCCTTCGCCTTTCATCGCCCCACGTAACCCGTCGGCAACGCCGATGCCCGCGGAACCTGCTCCCAGCATGACGATCTGCTGATCCTCCAGACTCTTTCCGGTCACTTTGACCGCGCCCAGAACCGCTCCCAGGGCCACAGCCGCCGTTCCCTGGATGTCATCATTGAAAGTTAGCAGCTCATAACGATAGCGCTGAAGAATGGGCCGGGCATGCGGGGTGGCGAAGTCCTCCCACTGCAGACATGTTGTGGGAAGCTCCTGCTTCACGGCCTGAACGAACTGATCGACGAAGTCAACGTACGCTTGACCGGTAATCCGTTCGTGGCGCCAGCCCAGGTACTCGGGATCGGTGAGTCGTTCCGCGTTGTTGGTTCCGACATCCAAGACGATGGGCAGCGTCCGTTCCGGACGAATCCCACCAATGAGGGTATACAAGGAAAGTTTGCCGATCGGGATGCCGAGGCCGCCGGCGCCCTGGTCGCCAATGCCCAGGATGCGCTCGCCGTCCGTGACGACAATGACGTCGACCTCCGCATGGGGACGACTCCGCAAAAGAGTAGCGATGGAGTCACGCAGCGGGTAAGAGACGAAGAGGCCGCGGGGCCTCCGGTAGATGTGACTGAATTGTTGACACGCCAGCCCGACCACCGGTGTGTAGACGATGGGCGTCATCTCTTCAATATGGTCGAGTAGAACCCTGTAGAAGAGCACTTCGTTGGTGTCCTGCAGAGCACGCAAATAGATGTGCCGCTCCAGGTCGTCGTCTTTTCGCTTGTAAGCCTCGTAAGCGCGGACGGCTTGCTCCTCAAGGCTCTCGACACGAGGCGGCAGAAGTCCGTGCAAGCCTAACTCGCTTCGCTCCTCCTCCGTGAACGCTGTGCCCTTATTCAGTGCTGGGCGGTCAAGGAGATTCATCCCACGTGGCAGATCCGTCCCGTCCGGTGTTCTCATCGGCTGCTGCTTAGCCATTATCGTCCTTCCTTTCGTATTTGGCTGTGCGCTTTCTTGCTTTGATTCCTTTTATGCACAGCCAAGAGCGGCTGTACCACCGGCTCTTCTTTCAGCGCCGGATGATGCGAATCAGCATCTCCAGCCCGCTGTTCAGCGTGATCTTCTGATGTCCCCTGAAAGCCGTGGTTCCCAGGCCGCCCAAACCGCCAACGACCGATCCGATCCCTGCGCCTTTACCGCCGCCGAAGATTCCACCGAGTAGAGCTCCTGCTCCGGCGCCAATCCCCGTGTGCTCCACGGTCGTTCGGCCCCGCCCGCCTGATCGGATGGCGCCTTCCACATCGACCTTCTCGCCCGAAGGCGCATGATAAAGCTCGACGATCTCGGCACGGATCGGCGCGCGGCGGCCGTCCGGCATCACCGATCGGTCGAACTCCAGCATCATGGTGGTATGACCCTCGACTCTTCCCGACATGTCGATCTGTGAGACGTGACCGTAAACTCGGGCATTCTGGTACGGCCCCTCGTCCACCACAGTGGCGCTGAAGGGATCGCCGACTTGGGAGTCGGTACTTGTCAGCGTGTCATCCAGACGGATCCGTAGTGCGAGGTCGTCGGGAAGGGTGAAGGACTGCCTCCCCGCCAGAGCTGGCGAGGCGACCATAATTACCAAGGGTATGAGCAAGCCGGCGCCGGTCGGAAAGGCGTGGCACATGGATCTTAGAGAACGATTTGAACTGAGCATGATTATCTCCTATATTGCCGGGCCGGTCGCACGTGATGTCGTAATGGATACGTGAGGGCGTTACCGCGGGCGTGATTTAAACTAAGAAAACGGCGAATTCAAAACTGCGACACCGCTCCCATGGTCTGATCGAGTTCGGCCCGCGCCATGACATAAGCCAGGTTTGCCTGGAGCAAGTCGGCTTGCGCCTTGTAAACCTCGGCACTCGTTTTTCGCCGCTCGGAAACGAGAACAGCACCCTGCTGAAGTTGATTGGAAGCCAGGCGCTCGCTTTCGGTCCGCAAGTCGACCACCTGCTGGGCGACCTCAACCATGTTCTTCGTGCGCTGCAATTTGTTGTAGGTCTGCTCCACCTGGACAGCGACCTCATCCTTAAGGCGCTCGAGGTTTTCCTCGGCCTCGCGGAGTTGCGCCTCCTGGCGGCGCACCTCGGCGCGCCGCCTTCCAAAATCAAAGAGGTCGTAGTTCATAATCAGACCCGCGGTACCGAAGTTGTGGACCAGGAATGGAACTCCGTCCTGATAGCTGTACCGGGCAAAGGCGGTGATATCAGGAATAAATTTAGTTCGCGCCGCGCTCACACCCGCGCTGGCCTTGTGCACGGCGTCTTCGGCTGACCGGATCTCCGGATTGTTCGCCCAGGCCGTCTGTAAGCACTGCTCCTTGGCAGGAAGAGCAACGTCGGCCTTTACTGCCGGGTCCAATTCCAGCTCGGTATCCAGAGGGAGGCCGAGCAGGTCGTCAAACTGCGTGTTCAAATCGTCGATCTGCAGATCAACAGTCAGTAAGGTCTGCTTCGACTCCAACATGCCGGCTCGACTGCTGATCTCGGTTACTCTGAGGGTCGAGCCATTCTGCACGTCGTTTGCGCTCTCGCGAAGATCTTCTTCGGCGTAGTCAGTCTGTTCCTGTGCCGCTTGCCGGTTCGACTGCGCCACCAGCAGAGCGTAATAGATCTCATGGACTTTGAGCACCACCTCAACCTCTGCCTTTCGCGCTTCGTCCCGCGAGGTCGCGACCTCAGCTTCCGCCACCCTGTTCTCTTGCCTGATGCGGAGCAGTTGCGTCAAGGGTTGATTGAGGGAGGTGCCGCTTCCAACGAGTGTGTTCTTGCCTTGGTTGATGAAGAGGTCTCGCGGAGGTAACGCTCCTACTCCCGGAATCGTGCCGAAGCTGGCGGCGGGGATATCGACATTCTGCAGTTCGCTGATATGCATAACGTTCGTTTCGTTGCTCAGCGTCGGAAAGTAGAGTGACTTCGCACTTGCCTTCTTTTCCTGATTCTCCTGAACCTGCAGACGCGCGATTTTCAGCGTCCGGTTCTGCTTCAGCGCCAACTCCACCGCCTCCGCCATGGTGAGTCTCTTAACGCTCGCGGCCCAAAGCGTAGACCCGGCGGCCAGCGCAGCCATTGTTACGGCGAGAAGTGCCGTCTTCATGTGCATACCTCTCTTATTACTGGAAGATCGCTTACTATTGGCGGTGCGCCACAAATTAGCACGTGCGTTCATGATTTCGCCTCCTGAGGTGCGGACGGCGGCTGAACCACGCTGAGTTCGCCGTAGCTCAACGGCGCACCCCGCATCAAGGCAAGGAGCAGCAGTCCGATGACGCACGCCCAGGCCACCAAATAGAATCCGTCGATAAAGGTCAGCGTGTACGCCTGAAGCCGCACTCGGCCGCTGACGAGTCCTACCGCCCTGCCCATTGCTACAGCCAGACCGGAGGATTTGGAAAACAGTCCCGCCGTAAGCGCCCGGATATTGCCATCAGTGATCCAGTTCCCGCGCTGCACATGCAGGCCGAGGAGGTTCGAGTGCAGCTTCTCTCGTTGCGCGAGGAAGTGGCTCATATAGATTGCGCCGAGCTGCCCGCCAAAGAGGCGGATGGTGTGAAAGTATGCAGAAAATGTCAGAATCATTTGGGGCTTCGTCAGTCCCCCCGAAAAAAGACCCTGCAGGATAATCGTTCCCACCAGGCCCCCAAACGCAAACAACTGCCCGGCGCCCATCAGCAGTTCTGTTCGGTAATAGTTCGAGGCGGACCAGGCGCTGGTGAATTCTGCGTTCAAGAAGCAGGCGATCGCCATGAACACAAAACCGGAAGCCATAAGCAGGCGGGTATCAAAATCCGCTAGCAGCAAGAGTCCAATGACGAATGCGATGAGAAGCAGGGGAGCTGCGCTCCAGATTACTGCGGGCCCGATCTGATCGGCCTCGAAACCGTGGATGGCCAGGGACCCCGGGATCAGGATGATGGTTCCTACCAGACAAAAGCGGAAAAGGAAGAGCAAAATGCCGAGCAAAACTGTATTCCACTGGCGGAGATAGGGCAGATCGACCAGGGGATTGGGGCCGCGAAGGCGCCGCACCAGTCCGCACAACAGAAAGAATGAGCCGCCTACGAACAACGCCGTAAACACTCCGGAACGCCACCAGTCGAGCCTTTCACCTTGATCGAACGCCGCCAGCAACATCGCCAGACCTGCGCTCGCATAGAGAAAACCTGCGAAACTGGGCGGCTCACCAGACTTCTTTCCTGCCGGAGGTGCAGGTATCCCGTAATAGATACAGAGCGCCATCACGGGTGTGATCACCGCGGAATTCCAGAACATCCAGTGCCAGGAGAGGTGGTCTCTGTACCAGCCGTAAAGCGACGGGGCGATGTTCACGGCTCCATCGACGGAGGTCGCGTAGAGCGCCATCGTGAAAGGAAGGTACGGAAGAGGAATATTTCGCAGAGCGAAAGTGAGCGTAAGCGGGTAGAACGTTCCGGAAGCCAGTCCCGCCAATGCGAGTGCCACGATAAGCAGGCTGTAGTTGTGGATGAGCGGCAGAAACGCGCAGATCACCGTGAACGCGGTCGCAGCAAAAAATAGAATTTTCCGTGGTCCCAGCAAACCGCCGAGATAGACGGTAAAGGGCCCGATGAACATCAGCGCATAGGTGAAGACGCCGCCGGCCCAGGCGCCGTCGTCGAAACCCATTCCGACGTGACCCTTGAGGTCGGCAAGCCCGAGCGTGATCATGCGGCTGGTGAGGGTGACGATTCCGGCGCCCATGATGACGCCCAGAATCCCTACCAAAGGGGCCTTTGAAAGCTCAGCCGGTTCCGCTCCCGCGATAAGTCGCGCGAGTTGGAGCGGTGAAAGTCGAGGTAGGACCGCGCTTGCAACGGCCATCGTGTGCTCCCGTCAGCCCCTTGTGCGCACGGTGGCGATAACGGAGAGCCCCGGACGCAAGGCAGTGGCAATGCTCGGATCGTCGAGCGCGATCTTTACCGTGATTCTTTGCACGACTTTGGTGAAATTGCCGGTAGCATTGTCGGGCGGCAGCAGCGCGAATTGAGAACCGCTGGCGGGCGCAATCTCAATCACTTTGCCGTGGAACACACGTCCCGGGTACTCGTCGATGCGGAGCTCCGCCGGGTCGCCGACTCTCACATTGGTGAGCTGTGTTTCGCGATAGTTCGCCTGGACCCATTTGATAGTGTCGACAAACGGAATCACCTGCGTTCCGGGAGATACCAACTGTCCCGGCCGCACCTGCCTCTCGCCCACCGTGCCGTCATTGGGAGCAGTGATCTTGGTGTATCCGAAGTTCACCTGCGCTACAGTGAGTGCAGCTTCTTTGGCGTGGAGGTCAGCGGTGAGTTGAGCCTCTTGGGATTCCAAAACCACCTTCGTGCGCCTCTCCGCCTCCACCGCCAGCTCGCTGCTGTGGAGCAGCGCCTTGGCCTGCTCAAGAGCAGCCTCGCGGGTCGCAAGCTCAGCCGCAAATCGCTGTTCGTTGGCGACAGCCTGCTCGACGGTCTGTTGGGTACTCGACTGCGCCTGAAAGAGAACCTCCTGCCGCTTGCGCTCTTTCTGGGTGCGCACAACATCAGCTCGTACAGCCTCTATGCCGTCCTGTGCCGCTGCGATTTGATCGTTGGCCTCATCGACCCCGGTGAGGGCGCGCCCGATCCGTGAATCTTGGAGCTCGCGCTCGCGCCGGTTGTCTTCGATGGCAGCTTTTGCAGCCTCCACCGCCGCACTCGCCTGTGCAACCTGCGCCAGGAAGTCTTTATCATCAAGTTCGACGAGCAGGTCGCCCTTGTGCACCTGTTGAAAGTCGGAGACCTTGACATCCCGAACGATGCCGGCAACCTTCGTGCTGAGCGGCGTAAGGTCGCCCCACACGTAAGCGTCGTCTGTCTCCTGCTCGATTCGACCGCCCTCCCAGACGTTCCAGTTTCGCGTAATGGTGGCTACCACCGCAGCCGCAAGCAGGACCACCAGCGCAGGGGTTACATACTCTTGCCATTTCGGCCTGGTGGGTTGTGCCTGAGCGTGCGCGGGCTCAGCCGCTCGGGCCGTCGCCGGTGGAGCTCCGTGTGGGGCCGTTGCCTCCGAAGGGGGCACGTGTGATGGCGGAAGGGCAGCCCGATCCGCGGGCTCGCCATCCATCCCTGGCTTGTGGGGCTCGAGAACGGCAGTCTGATTTCCAGGCTTGTTACCATCAATCGGTATCATGCTTCTCCCCTCTCAAACGCTCCGCGCCTTACGCCTGCGGAACGAAAAAACGCTAACCTCTTGCACGCTCCCTTCGCCTCATCTAGTCTAGCCAACGCCAACTTGTGAGTTCCTCGCTGTGGACTTCCCCGAGCATGATCATTGAAGGCCAAGTTTGGATTGCCGTCTTCCGGAGCTAGAAGTGCTTGACCGCATAGCGAACATCTGCGGGTGATCGGCTCGCCTTTGATCCACGGGCTGAGTACGACTTGAGCCGTTTCGATCATTTCAGGTATCCCGCGGCCCAGTACAAGGCATTTCGTCATCCAAAGAGGCTGGCTGTTGATCTATCCGGAATGAAACGCCTTGTTGCAGTGACGGTATTCTGTCTTAGGCACGCCGGTGTCAACAGGCTAACAACTGGGAAAATGTTGTCACGATGCCGTACACCGGACGGCCTCGTACCGGTTCCGACCGGAATAGTCGAGTCGGAATTGTCGGGCCCACACCGACGGACTGCCGGAGCCTCCGACACTTCGCCAATAAGTGCGTCTATGAGAGTTGCGCAATTGTTGTGATCGGCGGTGCGTCAAAGAAGCTGATGCCGGCTTATACTGCAGGTAGGGGTTCTAGTTATGGGTATGTTTCAGGTTCGCGTCAGAGTGGCAAATCCGAGCGAGCGGTCCCGATTTTTCGATGAGGATTTTGGGGGTGACACCGGGGCGCTTTATTCCTTCATTCCCGAAGGACGGCTGAACGGAATTGGGATCCACCCGCTGCGAACGCGCGACTTGATTCTCGCGGATGGTCGGCGCGATCGGCGATCTCTCAGGGATGCTGTGTTAACGATCCCACAGTTGGACGAATCGCTTACGTGCCCCGTCATCTTCGCCCCAGCGGATTCGCTCCACCTGCTCGGTGCGACCGCGCTCGAGAACTTCGGCGTGCAAGCGGACCCGACTACCCAGCAGTTGAAACCGATCGCTGCTGTCATCGGCGCTTTTCTCGCGTCCGCTTCCCGGCGAGGCTGAGGCCGGCTCTAATCGTCGTCGGGGAGTGTTAGCCGGCTGCCAACTGTTAGCTCATTGGCACGACGTACAGTCGCATTAGGACATCAACCCACGCTGCTGCTTGCCCGATCTGCCTTTCCGCCCAGGAGTTGCACCCCTACTGCCTGTCCCCCACCGTTCGGCACCGCAATTGCGATTCAACTGTGTCTGTAGCCCGGGATTCAAGCACACAGGTGGTAGCGTTCGCGGCATTACAAAGAACACTCTGAGGATTTGGAGAGAGAACCAGATGAAAACTGCGCGCCAGGAGCCCCAGAGAGCTGACACAGTGTTCCGACCTTTTCGGCTCGACGTGCCACTTCACAATTTACTCCCAGAACCTGAAGCCGAGCAGAGACTGGCGCCTCGACCGCCCTCCACGCAGCCCCAAAAGCTTCTTAGGCCGATCTTTCCGCAGCGCCCCGAGCTGCCCACAAACGCCGAACTGCCCACTGGCAGTCACGGCTTTCCCGCCGACCCGTGCCAGCGCCACTGGACGGCCCCCCAAGTGTGTGGAGCGATGAAAGGATGGATGTTTCCCTCCCTGAAGTCGCTCCTCCTGCCCGGTGACTTTCATCCCATTGTCGCTTACGCGGTTACGGAGTGGAAGGGCAACCTCGATCGAGCGGAAGCCAGAGACCAAACCCGAAGATGTCTGAGGGCGATCCGACGCAGGTAAGGACATGGCGTTCCCCGATCGCCGGACTGCAAACATACTTCTGACCATTCTGCTCTTTGCAGCTGTGCTGGTCACCGTTTACGCTGCTCGACGCATCCTTGTGGTCTTTTTCTTCGCTATACTGTTTGCCTACCTGCTTGACCCACTGGTCAGAGTTCTGCAGCGTCATTCCATTTTGTTCAGGAATCTCAGGGGACCAGCTGTGGTGGAGGTCTATCTCGCCTTCCTGATCCTAATTGCATTGATTGCGCACGGCCTCGCGCCGGGAGTCCTGAGGGCAACCGACAACCTGTTCGACGAAGTACCCGTTTTGCTGGACGGCCTTTCGACCGGTGAAATTGCCGCGGAGATTGGGGACAAGTATGGGTGGAGCGACGCGCAAAAGCGTCGGCTGAGATCCTTCCTGGCCGGCCATCGGGAGGATGTCCAAAGCCTCGTACGATCCGGGGAGCGCTACACGTCGGATGCTGTCCAGGCGGTAGGGTGGTTCCTCTTGATTCCTCTCCTCGCAATCTTCTTCTTGCGCGATGGCCCGCACATTGCGAAGGTCATTATCAAACTCGCTTCTGCCGGGGGCAAGTACGGAGCGATCCAGGGAGTCGCCGACGAAATCAACGCCACGCTCCGGAGCTACATAAGAGCGAAGGTGATTCTGGGCGGCCTGTCGTTCATGTTTTATTCGGCAGCTATGCTTCTGTTAAGCTTCCCGCACGCAACTGCATTGGGTTTGGCAGGAGGAGTTCTGGAGTTCATACCTGCGGCGGGTTGGATGGTTTCAGCGGCGACGTTCATCGGCGTGGGCGTTCTCACGAACTCCCACTGGATTTGGATGGCCGTTCTGTTGGGCATCTGGAGAATGGCTCAGGACTATTACACTTCACCTCGAGTGATGGGGCACAACTTGGAGATTCATCCCTTGATGACGATATTTGCCGTGCTGGTAGGTTGGGAGGTCGGCGGAATTCTCGGCATCTATCTCTTGGTGCCCATCATCGCAGCCATCCGAGCCATCTGGCGCTGGTATGTCCTTCCGAGCGCCCAACCGCAAAGCGGACCCGTGCTGGTTACTGCGATGCGTGAGTGAATGTTCTCCCTGCCAGCTTCCAGGATCTAAGCCCAGATAAACTGGAGCACGGTAGAATCTCTCAGTTTGGCTCGCCACACTCGGCAACGTCCAGGCAAACCTCGGCGTCCGCCCGGGCGATCTCCGCCAACCAGGGAATTGAGGCGCTTGTCCAGAGAAGCTAGGTCGGCAAGCCTAGCGCTCGATCTTGAACCCGATCTTGAGCGTGACCTGAAACTCCTCCACCTTGCCATCCTTAATCCTGCCGCTCTCTTCGACAACCTCAAACCAATTCATGTGACGAATTGTCTTCGCGGCTTCCGTGACTGCGGCCTTCACTGCTTCAGCAAAGCTGACGGGTGAGGTGCCCACTAGCTCGGTGGTTTTATAGGTTCCTGGCATGTGTCAGACTTCTCCTTCCTGCCATTCGTTTGGGACCGGCTACCGCAAAGAGGCTCTCGCGGTGCCGACAAGCTCGCACCGTCTCCGGCCTCCATCGTGGCCTTGTGATGCGCCCTTCTATACGCGAGCACCACTTGTTGTAACGGCGGGCTCTACAGCCCGGCACCTGAGGCAGCCACCCTGTGCGATTTAGGGTGGAGGATTCCGGACTGCGACTTAGGTCGGTTGCCATAATCCGAAATTCCCATTATCGACCTCCAGCCCGACGTATAACATAAGCCGGAACAGCGGCGAATGCAATTGCCAGTTGCTTGGCAGGTCCGAACACCTCCCGCTGTTCGTGCAGGCAATTCATCCAGCATTTCGCCAAAGGGTTCTCAATCCACATCAACGGCACGGCGCCAAGCTTATACCTGATCGTGTTGATTGCTTTGATCCAAGCCGGAAAGTGTCAATTAGTTGCCAAATGGTAGACCGTCGACACTGCCGCGTTGGCTTGGTCGACTTATTGATCCTTTTGCTTCCACCAAGCATCTTCCCGCTCAACCACTTGCCAAGGGATGGCGCGCCCCTTCGACTCTGGCCGGACGCGTGCATCGCTTGTGATCGTGGCGATGACGGGAATGTCGTAAGGCGACCACAACGTGAGCCGCGGAGGTTCTTCATGGCGACTGCAACTAAAGAGATCAGCGCAGCGGGGGACGGCAAGAAACCCTCGCCACTTCCAGCGCCGAATAGCGATTTCTACCGACTCCTCGAGACTTTGCCCCCCGAGGAGCTGGCGGTTGTGAAACAGGTGCGCGCGTTCATGGAGACGAAGGTCGCGCCCATCATCACAAAGTACTGGGTCGATGATGCATTTCCGTTCGAAGTATTGCCGGCGCTGAAAGAACTCAATATCGGCGGCGTTGGCATGGAAGGCTACGACTGCAGAGGCGGAAGCGGGTTGCTAGCCGGCTTGATTGCGATGGAGATGGCACGCGTCGACTCGTCTATCGCTACATTCTTCGGCGTACACAGCGGCTTGGCAATGTCTTCCATCTACTTCGGGGGATCGGAAGAGCAAAAACAGAAGTGGTTGCCGTCGATGGCCCGCATGGAAAAGATTGGCTGCTTCGGCCTTACGGAACCTCTGGTGGGCTCCGGAGCGGCCGGCGGATTGCTGACCACGGCCAAGCGGGAAGGAGACACATGGGTCATCAACGGTCAGAAGAAGTGGATCGGCAACTCCCCCTGGTGCGACGTTTCCGTCATCTGGGCACGCGACGTTGGCGACAACCAAGTCAAGGCATTCGTCCTGGAGAACAAGACCACACCTGGCTTTAAGGTCGAGAAGATTCAGAACAAGATAGCACTCAAGGTTGTGCAGAACGGCTTGATCACAATGGAGAACTGCCGCGTACCGGAGGAGAACCGTCTTCAGGGAGATAAATCGTTCCGAGACACTGCCAGGGTCTTGCGCGGAACCCGCTATTTTGTCGGTTGGGAAGCAACGGGATGTGCGATGGGCGCGTACGAAAACGCGCTCAAGTATTGCCAGGAACGTATGCAGTTCGGAAAACCGATCGGCTCGTTCCAGCTCGTGCAGGACCTCCTCGCCAAGATGCTTGCCAACGTCACAGCTTCGCAGTGCCTGGTGGCTCGCACGGCCCAACTGGAGGCCGAAGGAAAGCTGACCGACGCGCATGCGGCACTCTCGAAAGCGTTCTGTACCGCGAAGTGCCGCGAGACGGTCGCTTGGGCCCGGGAGTTGTTGGGCGGAAACGGCATCGCGGCCGAATACAACGTGGGACGCTTCTTCGCAGACGCCGAAGCGCTCTACTCCTACGAAGGCACGTATCAGATGCAGAATCTGATCCTCGGCAAAGCCATAACCGGTTTCAGCGCTTTCGTATAGCGATTTGAAAAGCTGATCTTTTCCGGGTGTTCGCGCTTAGTTGTCGCGTTCAAAAATCGATTTCAGAAAAGGAGCGCGTGAATTCAATGTCTTCCACCGCCACGAAATCAAAGTCGACGAAACTCCCTGCGGAAGCTGCTGCGGGCCGCTTGTTCTTTCTCAATCTGAGCGCCGGGCAGGTTTTGTCTGCGAACCCGGACGGATCCGATTTAAAGATCATCGTGAGTGAGGGTCGACAACTTCCGGACGGAATCGTTGTGGATGTCGAAGCCGGTCACCTCTACTGGACCAACATGGGCAGCAGCCCCAGTGTGAATGATGGCTCCATCGAGCGCTCCGATCTTAACGGGCAGAATATCATCCACATTGTTCCTCCGGGTGGCACGTTCAGTCCCAAGCAGCTCCAACTCGACAAAAAAAACGGCAAGCTCTACTGGTGCGATCGGGAAGGCATGCGAGTGATGCGGTGCAATCTGGATGGCTCCAATCTCGAAACCCTCCTTGACACGAGCAAGGGCGACTCCCGCCCCGGCAAGGACGCGACGAAATGGTGCGTAGGTATAGCACTCGACGTTGAAGGCGGAAAACTCTATTGGACACAAAAAGGGCCCGACAACGCCGGCCAGGGTCGTATCTTTCGAGGCAATCTGGAAATTCCAAAAGGCCAGACGCCGGCAAATCGTAACGACGTCGAAGTTCTCTTTGATAACCTGCCTGAGCCTATCGATCTGGATCTCGACCTTGCCAATCAGATGATGTACTGGACGGATCGTGGTGACCCGCCGCGCGGCAACACCGTGAACCGAGCGCCCATGGATGGAGCGTCCGCGAATCGCAAAAAACCGGAGATCGTCTTTGACCACCTGATGGAAGGAATTGGCCTCGCGCTGGACCTAAAGAATGGGCGTATGTTTCTGACGGATCTCAGTGGTTCCGTCTACAGTGCAAATCTCGATGGATCGAACAAGAAGACGCTACTCTTTGCCGAAGGGAACCTTACCGGCATCGCCTACGTTGAACTTCCTTCGAATACGTAGTCAAAACTTCGATTCGTGTTGTCAACTGCAGAGGAGAATAAAATGAGTTCAGCAGCAACTGCCCTGAAGTTCGCCGATCTTCTCTATGAGAAGAAGGACTCCACGGTGTATGTAACCCTCAACCGCCCGAAAGTGCTCAACGCGCTGAGCAAGGCCGTTTTCAGCGAACTGAAGGCGGCATTCGAGGACGCACGCGATGACTCGAGTATGCGGGGCGTTATCTTGACCGGAAGCGGCGACAAAGCCTTTGCCGCCGGCGCAGATATCAGCGAAATGTCCGGCTACACTGCCGTCGAAGCAGAAGAAGCAACACGACGCGCGCAGGGGGTGACCGAGATCATCGAAAATCTTGGAAAACCGGTCATCGCTGCTGTGAACGGCTTTGCTCTCGGCGGCGGCTGCGAACTGGCGATGGCTTGCACCATTCGACTCGCTGTCGAAGATGCGAAGTTTGGTCAACCCGAAGTCAAGATCGGAATCATGCCGGGCGCCGGCGGAACCCAACGGCTTCCCAGGCTGGTCGGAAAAGGGCGAGCTCTCCAGCTCATTCTCACCGGCGGCATGCTCACTGCACAAGAAGCCTATCGAATCGGCTTGGTCAACGAGATCGTTCCCAGCGCCGACCTCATCGCCCGCGCCGAGGCCATTCTGAAGCAAATCTATTCCAACGCTCCGCTCGGCGTGAAGTTTTCCATCGAGGCGGTGAACAAAGGATTGGACGCAAGCGTGGCGGAAGGCTTGCTCCTGGAAGCCTCTTTTTTTGCGATCTGCGCCGGGTCAGAGGACAAGAAGGAAGGTACTTCAGCCTTTCTCGCCAAGCGCACGCCGAACTTCCAGGGCCGCTAGACTTAGCGGACTACCCAGGTTGAGCTGTGCCGGATATTCGAAGCTCGGATTGGAATCTTGACTAAGGAGATGTATGGCAGAGGAAAACATTTTTTCTGGTTTGAAGGTTGTAGACCTGGCCAGCTTCATCGCGGGCCCTGGTGCAGCGACGATCCTGTCCGACTTCGGCGCCGATGTCATCAAAGTCGAGCCGCCCGACGGAGAGCTGTGGAGAAGTGGGCAGAAGATCCCGCCGCAGCCTCATTCGGAAGAGCCTTATCCCTTCCAATTGGCTAATCGAAACAAGCGTGGCGTTGCGCTCAATCTGAAAGCTGCGGGCGCGCAGCAGGTCCTCGAGCGGTTAGCCAAGTGGGCCGACGTGTTCATCGTCAACACACCGCATCCCGCGCGCAAGAAACTGAAGCTCGAATATGACGATGTCGCGCGGTGGAATCCGCGTCTGATCTATGCCGATCTCACCGGCTTCGGCGAAAAAGGTCCGGATGCCGCTCTGCCGGGATTCGATATTACGGCGTACTGGGCACGAAGTGGTTTGTTGTCCATGACGCGCGATGCTGGAGAGCCGCCGACCTGGCCGGTCGCGGGTAGCGGCGACAACGCGACTGCGGTCTGCATCTATGCCGCGATTACGACTGCGCTTTACCGTCGCGAACGCACCGGCAAAGGCTCCTACGTCACCACCTCGCTCCTCGCGGCAGGGGTCTGGTCGGCCAGCGTCTTCGTCCAGGCCGCTCTGTGTGGTGCGAATTTCTACGGATTGCATGATCGGACCCATCCCGCAAATGCAGCGCTGAATACCTATCGCTCTTCCGATGGAACCTGGTTCGTCCTTGTGGTTACTCCGGACAAGGTGCCTGCGGTTCTGAAAGCAGTGGGCCGCGAAGATGTCCTGTCGGATCCTCGATTCTCCGAGCCCGCCAACCTGGCGCAGAACCAGGGACAATTGACGGCAATGCTCGATGAGATCTTTGCTTCGCAGCCAATGTCGCATTGGTACGACGTCTTCAATGGAGTTCAGGTCACGTTCGGCGCCGTGCGTGAGCCCCACGAAGTCGTGAATGATCCACAATTGCGGGCGAATGACATTGTCGTTCCGCTCGAGGGAGCGGGCGAGAAGCTGACGTCGACCATCAGCAGTCCCATTCAAGTCCACGGCATTTCGAAAGTACCTGCCCGGCGCGCGCCGCGCGTCGGCGAGCATAACGACGAAGTCCTGAAAGAGCTTGGCTTCACCACCGCCGATATCAACGGATTTCGTGAAAGCGGCACAATCCCAAGCCCGGAACACGAATCGGCCGCAGCGGACTGAGGCAAGTCGAGGAACAAATGGCTCAACCACGAATCGTTATCGTCGGAGGAGGTTTTGGCGGACTGGCCGCCGCCAAGGCCGTGCGCAAGACACCCGCAGAGGTGATCCTAATCGACCGCAGCAATCACCATCTTTTTCAGCCACTGCTATACCAGGTGGCAACCTCGGTGCTTACTCCGGCTCAAATCGCCACTCCTATTCGAGGGATTCTTCGCAAGCAGAAGAACATTACAGTCATCCTGGGAGAAGTCACGGGTGTTGACAAGGAGCGAAAGTGCGTCTTCGTGAGCAATGCGGACCAAGAGCGAGTAGCCGTTCCCTATGATTACCTGATCCTCGCATCTGGCGCGACGCACAGCTACTTCGGCCACAACGAATTCGAAGAGTTCGCACCAGGGCTAAAGAGCGTGGCCGATGCCGTGTCTGCGCGAAACAAAATCTTGCAGGCCTTTGAACAGGCGGAGGCCGAAGAAGATCCGAGCCGTCATCGAGATCTGCTGACTTTCATTCTGGTCGGTGCCGGCCCCACAGGAGTGGAGATGGCCAGCGCTCTGGCCATTCTGGTTCGAACCACACTGAAATCGGATTTTCGCCGGATTGATCCCGCCTCGGCAAGGATTTTGCTCGTCGATATGGCCCCGCGAGTCTTGCCGCCGTTTTCGGAAGATCTCTCCGAAGCTGCGAAGCGACGGCTTGAAAAACTGGGCGTCGAGGTACGGCTGGGGCACAGTGTGGATCGAATTGACGCTGACGGGATCACTGTCGCCGGAGAGCGCATCCCCAGCAAGACCGTGATCTGGACGGCGGGGGTTGCGCCGTCGCCGGCGGGCAAGTGGCTGAAGGTAGAGACGGACCGTGCCGGCCGGGTGCGTGTTCAAGAAGACGTCTCCGTGCCTGGACATCCCGAGATCTTCGTAGTTGGTGATACGGCGTCATTCGAGGAAAACGGCAAGCCGCTTCCCGGCGTCGCGCAGGTCGCGATGCAGCAAGGACGTTATGCAGGCAGAGTCATTCACAACCGCATAACCGGTGCGCCGCCGCCGGGTCCATTCAGTTACTTCGACAAAGGCAACATGGCGGTAGTTGGCAAGGGCTTTGCCGTTTTGCAAAGTCACAAAATCCGTGTAAGCGGGTTCGGAGCATGGCTCGCATGGGCAGGTATACACCTGCAATTCCTGGCGACCTCGAGTCTCCGTTTGACCGTCTTCCTGCAGTGGGTTTGGACATACTTCACCGGCCAGAGGGGTTCCCGACTCATCGTGAATCACCATGGACCACAACCAGCAAAGGCTGGGGAGGAAATCCCGAGCAAATCAGCAGTCGCATAAAGTCGCATAAACCAGAATGGAGAAGATTGTCATGGCAAAAGACAAGCAGATTCGCAACATAGCGATCGTTGGTACGGGCGTGATCGGCGCGAGCTGGGCTGCCCTGTACCTGGCGCGTGGTTTTAACGTCACCGCGACCGACCCGGCTCCGAACGCGGAAGCAAACCTTCGCAAGTTCATTGACGCCGCTTGGAAAGACCTGACCGTGATCGGGCTTTCGCCGAACGCATCGCGCGATCATCTGAAGTTTACGAGCGATATGAACAAGGCGCTCGCGGACGCCGACCTGGTTCAGGAGAACGGCCCCGAACGCCAGGACTTCAAGATCAAGCTGTTCGCGGATATGGACGCAGCGACGCCGTCAGATTCAATCATTGCATCGAGCTCATCAGGGCTGACCATGAGCGTGATGCAGTCCGCATGCAAGCATCCCGAGCGCTGCGTGACCGGGCACCCTTTCAATCCTCCCCATGTCATTCCTCTGGTCGAAGTGGTCGCCGGAGAGAGGACGTCACCGGAAACTGTGGAGCGGGTGATCGCCTTTTATGAATCGATCGGCAAGAAGCCGATTCATGTCCGCAAAGAAGTGGTAGGGCATGTCGCAAATCGCCTGCAAGCCGCCCTCTATCGTGAAATCGTCTATCTCATCGAGCAGGGTGTCATCGATGTTGCTGACGGGGACACGGCGGTGTGTTGGGGACCAGGGTTGCGGTGGGGTGTTATGGGACCCAATCTCCTGTTTCATCTGGGCGGTGGTCAAGGCGGAATGCAGCATTTCCTGGCGCAGTTCACGGGCCCGTTATCGGCATGGTGGAAAGATCTCGGGAAAATCACTGAATTCAGCGCCGAGGCCAAGCAAGCGCTCCTTGAGGGAACTTTGAAGGAAGCGGGCGGCCGTTCGATCGAAGAACTCGAGCGCGAGCGCGACACCATGCTGCTGGAATTGCTTGCTACTCGCGCCAGGGACGAAAAGGCAGCGCAAACAGCGGTGGAGAGCAAGAAACCAGCTCTCATTGCATAGAGCACGGCAGGGGTCTCTGTGCGGAACATCTGACTCCTGGGAGCAAGCGATGATCTATGTTCATTCCCTCGGCCGTGGCGCGCGATATTTTTCGACGTGGACGGCGTTTGCTCCTGATCGGGTTGGCTTATCTTTCTCCGAGCTTGACCGTCGAGTTAAGGGTATAGCCGCCGCGCTCAGCGCACATGGTTTCACCGCTGGAGACCGTCTCGCTCTTCTCTTGCCGAACAGCCCGGAGTACATCGAACTGGTGTACGCGTGCGCCTGGCTGGGAGTTATAGCGGTTCCGATCAATACGCGCCTCTCCGTGGCGGAGATTGATAGGATATTGGCCGATGCGACCCCACATGGCCTGATCCGTCATTCCTCCCTGCCAGCGCCAACCGTCAAGCTGTCCTCGCAGCGGGTGCTCGATCAGGATCCACTGGAGATTCAAAACGATTCTCCTCCCGACGTTGTGTATGACCCGGAAGCCATTCTGGCTCTCATTTACACGAGTGGCACGACAGGCCGGCCTAAAGGTGTGATGGTCACCCACGCGAACGTCCTGGCCGATATTCACCATTTCAACTACTGGATGCGCTACACACGAGCTGCAATGTACCTGCATGCGGCACCCTTATTTCATATTGCTGATTTTCCCGCAATGTTTGCGGCCCCCGCCTTCGGCGCGTGTCAGATCACCATTCCCAAGTTCAGCCCCGAGAGTTTCTGCGAGACCGTCGAACAGCAGCGCGTTAGCCATACCGTTTTGGTTCCGACGATGATCAATCTACTGACTCAGTTCCCGGAAGTTGGGAAGTACGACTTGAGCAGCCTGAATGTGCTGGCGTACGGCGGGTCTCCAATGGCTCCCGAACTCATTGAGCGTACGAGGGAGCTGCTGCCGCAGGTGAAACTGGTTCAGGTGTACGGACTCAGCGAGACTGGATTTCTCACGGGCTTGCCCGACCAGGACCATACCAACGATCATGTGTTGTCGTGCGGTCTCCCTTGTCCCGGCATCGATCTGCAAGTCGCAGACGAATCGGGGCGGCCCGTCCAGGCCGGAACGGCAGGCGAATTTGTAGCCCGAGGCTCGAATGTGATGCGCGGATACTGGAATAGTCCGAATGAGACTGCACCTGTATTGCGAAATGGCTCGTTTCGCACCGGTGACATCGGCTATCAGGATTCGGAAGGGTTTTTCTATATTCTGGACCGCGTCAAAGACATGATCGTTACCGGAGGTGAAAATGTTTACTCTGGCGAAGTCGAAGCCGTGATTTACGCGCATCCGGCGATTCGTGAAGCGGCAGTCTTTGGAATACCTGATCCGAAGTGGGGGGAACTGGTAATGGCCAGCGTTGTGCTGAAGCCCGGCATGTCCCTTACCCTGGACGAACTTGTTGCGTACTGCCGGCAGAGCCTCGCGACGTACAAAGTCCCGCGTCGCGTCGAGTTCCTGGACACCGATTTGCCCAAAAGCGGTTCGGGGAAGGTATTAAAGAAAGCGTTACGTGAGCGGTTCTGGGTACATGAAGAACGGGCGGTTAGTTGAGAGTGCATTCGATTGGGGAGAGCATGATTCCACCTGGATTGAGTTGCACAATGAGGAGTGACGATGAATCGTTCGGCAAATAGCCAACCGAACTCGCGCAAGACCTGGCGGAACGTGCTGGAGGAGAGCTCCCCGCTGCTCCTCCCGGTCGCGCACGATGCGCTGACCGCCCGCTTGATCGAACAGGCCGGATATCCGGCCTATCAAATCGGCGGCTTCGCGCTGGTTGGGTCACGCTTCGCCTATCCGGATATCGATCTCGCGCAGTTCGGAGAGAACAGCGCCGTGATGCGCGACACAATCGCCGCATCCTCACTGCCCGTGCTGGTCGATGCAGACGACGCCTATGGCGACGCGAAGAACGTAACTCGAGTGGTGCAGGGCTATGAGGCGATGGGCGCATCGGCCATTTTCCTTGAGGACCAGCAAGCGCCGAAGCGCTGCGGCCACATGCTGGGGAAAAAAGTTGTGCCGGCGGAGGTCCACGCAGGAAAAATTCGCGCTGCGGTGGCGGCCCGCCACGACCCTGAGACCTTCATCATGGCGCGGACGGATGCGCTTGCACCGCTCGGCCTTGATGAGGCCCTGCGCCGTGCCGAACTATATCTGAAGGCCGGAGCCGATGGAGTGTACATCGAGGCCGTGGAGACAGAGGACCAATTAGAGAAGGTCGGGCGGGCGTTGCGAGGGGTCCCGCTGGCGACGAGCATCCTCGAAGGCGGCGGGAGAACGCCGTGGATAGACCCGAAAGACCTCTACGCGCTCGGCTACACCATGCTCCTCTATCCTTCGACCGTCATCTTTCGCGTGACCCGCGCCATCCAGAAGGCTGTCGCGGACCTCAAGGCCGGTCGCCCGATGCGTTCCGAGGAGTCGGTCACGTTCGGAGAATATGAGGAGATCCTTGGGTTGCAGCAATGGGCTGCCCTTGAAGATGAGTTCGTAGGAAGACATGAACTTCTGAGCGTGCCCGCCGCGAAGGCCAGTTGATTACGCTCCACATTTGCGGATTACCGCCACGCTTATGCTCAAGATCACGATCACGGACACGCCATCGGAACGGCGCCTCACCCTCAGCGGGACCCTCAGTGGCCCCGGGATTGAGGAGCTGCGCGGAACCTGGGAGCAAGCGCGCTCGCAGGCTCCCATCCTACCGATCGTTTGCGACCTCAACTATGTGATCGAAATTGACGAGGGCGCGAGTTCCTTGCTGATGGAAATGATGGCTGAGGGAGCCGAGTTGGTTTCCGACGGGGCCTTGAATGGCTGGCTGATTCAGGCTCTGAAGGATGGCAGGAGTCACGTTTGGACCAAGGTCGTCCCTCACAAATCAGGCATTGGCTACAGTGTCGACGCGGAGCAACGCCTTGTGACCACCGTGGCCGAAGGCGCGGTTTCGGCGGCGGACGTGCGCCAACACTTATCGAGTGAGCAGCGAGATGCGGCCCTCCCCTTCCGTGAGCTCATCGACGCTCGCCATGCCTGGATCGATTTATCGCCGGCGGAGGTTCGGGAAATCGTGGACCTGCTGCGTTCGCTTTCGCGTCGGCACTATCTCGGCCCAACCGCAGTAGTCGTTACCAGCCCAATTGCCTTCGGAGTCATGCGCATGCTCGAGAATCTGGTGGAAGATGTGTGCGTGGTGCGCGCATTCCGCGACTTCGCGCAGGCTGAAAGCTGGGTTCGAGATATGGGTGCGTAAGAATCTTCCGGCGAAGGAGAGGGTGTGACCAGGACTGTGCTCGTCAATTCTGGCTCTTTGGCGTACGTTCAAACCTTGTCCATAGGGCCTCACCAGTTGTTGGCGGACGAACCCACCGATGCGGGGGGCACTGACGCCGGACCCAATCCGTACGAACTGGTGATGGCTGCGCTGGGTGCCTGCACCAGCATGACGGTTCGGATGTACGCGGAGCGGAGACAATGGCCGCTCGAGAAGGTACACGTGCGCGCAACGTTTTCAAGACTTCACGCCGCAGACTGCGGCAACTGCAATCGTAAGAAAGGAATCGTGAACAGAATCGAAAAAGAGATCACCTTGGTTGGTGATTTGTCCGAGACCCAACGGCAGCGGCTTTTGCGTGTGGCAAACAATTGCCCGGTTCATCGAGTCTTAGCTTCGACGATTGAGATTGTTTCGACGCTCAGTGCCGGAAGCGAGCTACTACCAGTGCCGGTTTGGAGCGTCCAAGAACGAGTCCGGGGATCCAAGCCGTCCTGCGATCCGCCCGGGTAGCCGCGTTGCCCCTTCCCGTTCCACCAACGTTGTGAAAGATGACGATTATCAGTGCTCGCGAACGGAGTCAGTCGGCTGCCGCCTGCGCCAAACCGGCCGACTCCGTGCTCTTGGTCGGGTGATCAGTGTGCCCGGCGGACCGCTTCGGGACAGCATACGTTCGCCATACTACGCGCAGTGCGGCGGTCACAGGAACTGCGAGGTAGATGCCTACCATCCCACCGGTCTTGGCCCCGACGAGCACGGCAAAAATCGCAGCCAGTGGGTGGAGTTCCAACTGACGTCCCATGATTCTCGGAGACGTGAAGTAATTCTGCGTGACCCTCCAGATGATCAGAAGCACGATCATCCACAACCAATGCGCGTGGTTGGCTGCGCCCACGCCAATAATGAGAGCCGCTGTGGTCATCCAACCCGCCGCTGGTATGAACTCCAACGCCCCGCCGAGAGCGGCGAGTGCGACTGCGTGCGGAAAGCTCAAGACCAGCATAACTGTGGAATAAAAGGCAAACGAAAGTCCACAGAGAATTGCCTGGGCCCTTATGTATCTGGTGAGCATGGTGTGCAGTTCCGCGGTGAGAGCACGAACGGTCTTCTGGCTGTCTTCTCGAAAAATCATTCTGGTGAGCGTGTCCGCGATGTGTTCTCCATCGCGCAAGAAGAAGATAGCCAGGACCGGGATGAGCAGAAGACCGCCGAACAGCTCTGCGGCATGGGAGACGTAGCGATCCGCTACCTTGACCAGATCCTGAACGCTGTTTTTGTGCCGAAGTAGAAATGATTTGAGGCGGAACTCCTGCTTTTCGGTCCAACCGTACTTTCCACCGAGATCGGTTGCGATCTCACCGCTGGATAGTCCGTCCAATAGAGTGGGGACGTCATCGAGCAGTTTGGCCGTGCTTTTCGCAACCCCAGGTGCCAATCCATATCCCACGATGGCGCTAAGAATCAAGAAGGCCAGGTATGCCTCCAGCACAGCCGGCCCTCTTAGGTTCCGGAAAAACAGCGAATGCCGCTCCAGAAGTTGGACTACCGGATTTATCAGGTAGGCGAAGAAAATGGCGAGTACAAAGACTAGGATAATCGGCCACGCTCTGTACACTAGGACGCACCCACATGCAACTAGCAGAGTGGTCAGCACAACGTTCAGGGTGCGGTGGTCCGGAAATCCCATCGTAGATTCTTTGTCGGGAGCTGCCGCCGCTCCCGTGATTTCATATCCCCGACCCGTCGCTTTGCTCACCGCCGGTTCGAATCGAGCCCAGGGGTGGGAGCTGGATTCATAAGCTTTTCAATAGCTCGACCCATGGTCTCGTTCATGGCGGATACAACGGCAGGCACATCGCGTTGGCTGACTGTCCCAACCTCGGAAACCGAGTTGGTCCACACGGTTGCGCCGGTAGCAAGGCTCACCATTTGGGCGGAGATTGCAACCCGGACTTTGATGCCACCTTCGTAGTCGATCTCGTCGAGATCTTCGAGGCGTCCGCTGAGCACGTAGTCCACATCAGAGTGTCCGTCATAGGGCTTCACCTGGCTGAAGTTTCCGCTGGCGCGCAACCGGTCTGTCACGGCGCTGGTCACAAACTCACGCGGATCCGCCGCCCAGCGGTGATAATTGTAGAAGCCGATCTGTTCCGGCGAGGTCTTGTAAACGATGGCCCCTTGCCGAAGGTAAACGGGCGATCGAAATTCGCGCACGGCCAAGGTTGCGTGGACATTTTCCGGCGTTGGCGGGTCCGGTGGTGGAGGCAGGTGGAGCGTGTAGTAATTCGGATATTTGACCGCCCCGCCGCAGCCGGCCAAGATGATTAGGGCCGCCAGCAAAAAAGCGACAGTCGTCGGATGTCTTCTCATAGGCATCTTCATTTCTGCGGGACCTCCCGCTCTTTTGGTTGCTTGATCCGAATCAAGCTCCATGGGCGTTGCTTCAGTGAGTCGGTGAGCTGATCCAGGTTGTCGGTGGCCACGCGCAGGTTTTCTACCGTGTCGTCGATCTTGTAGTCGTTCGCACGCACCATGACCTGCATGTCGGTCAGTAGTTGCCTGGCCTGCAGCAGAGTGTTCTGCAGTTCGGCCAGATCCTTGCGGACCGGTTCCCGCACATCGGTCACAGTGCCATTTACGTTCTGAACGGTGTCATCCGCATGCCGGCTGAGCGTGATCAATTGATCGGAAATACGATCAATCTTTGGTCCCTCTGTCGCCAGCATGCCGTTGACGCGATCCAGCACAGCTTGAACCTTCTGTTGCGTCGGCGGGCCGGTCACGGTGTTCAGATTGGCCAGGAGACTTCGCGCGTCACCGCTGATGCCTTCCAGTTCTCCCTGGGCTTGGGTGATGAGCGCATTGGCGTTGTCGGCGACGACGGCCATCTTACTGGCGATATCGTCGAGGCTGGCTGATTCCTGGGACGGGATGGATGAGCCAGGCGGGAGGCGTTTCGCGTCGTTGCTGCCGGTGGTGATCGACAAGGCAGCGCTGTTCATGATGCTTACCAGCCCCAGCTTGGCGACGGATTTTTCGTTGAGCGGGGTGCCTTGCTTCACGTCCAGCCGAATCTCAATTCGGGTCGGATCTTCCGTCCAAGGACGAACGGCTGTCACTTTGCCCACGGCAATCCCGCCGAAGAGCACATCAGCTCCTGGCTCAAGTCCGCCGGCGTAACGCAGATAAGTTCGATAGGGTACGCTCGCACCGCCGAACTGGGCTTGCATCAGGTAGATGATCGTGAATGCCAGGATCGAGAAACAGCCCAGGACGAAGGCCCCGACTTTCGCTTCTGTGGTCACGTGTATGCCTCCTGGGACTGCAGGTAGTTGGCGAAATAATTCGCCCATGCAGGCGTCTTCGCCATATCTTCGGGGACACGATCAAGGAACTGCCGCACGCGGGGATTCTGGCTTGCCCTGAATTCATCCTTGGTCCCAATGGACGTAAACCTGCCGTTGTATAGCATCGCGATGCGGTCCGCGATCCGGAATGCGCTCGGTAGCTCATGAGTCACCACAATGACCGTCATCTGGAAAGCCT
Organism: Candidatus Eiseniibacteriota bacterium; assembly: GCA_035500795.1. Taxonomy (GTDB): domain Bacteria; phylum Acidobacteriota; class Terriglobia; order Terriglobales; family Acidobacteriaceae; genus Sulfotelmatobacter. The sequence continues at coordinate 31,946 of DATJWZ010000621.1, forward strand.
CTTTGAGGAGCAGGATGAGATCGTCGAGTTCCGCCGCGACGATGGGATCGAGCCCCGCGGAAGGCTCATCGAGCACCAGAATCTCGGGCTCCAGCGCGAGAGCCCGAGCGACCGCGGCCCGCTTCTTCATGCCGCCGGACAGTTCCTGCGGCTGTAGCTTCCCGAAGTCCGCCAGACCAACCACGGCCAGCTTCATCCAAACAACCAGTTCGACGATGGAAGGCGCGAGCCTGGTATGTTCTCGCAGGGTCAGGGCGACGTTGTCCTCAACCGATAGCGAATTGAACAACGCCGCACTTTGGAAGGCCACCCCGATAGAGCGCCGGATGGTCTTTAGCTCAGCGGTTGAGCAGCGTGTGATGTCAATCCCTTTCACCGATACGCTGCCTGACTTGGGGCGCTCCAGCGCGAGAATCTGACGCAAGAGTGTGCTCTTGCCGGAACCGCTGCCGCCCAACAGCACCATGGTTTCTCCATGCTCGATGTCGAGACTGAGCCCGTCCAATATGCGACGGCCATCGTATTCGACTACCAGGTCGCGAATCGAGATGATCGGCATCAGGATTTCACCGTGAAATAGAAAATGGCGGTGAAGATGGCATCGGCCACAATTACGAGGAAGGTTGATTTCACCACCGCACTGGTCGTGGAGCGGCCTACCGAGTCGGGTCCTCCGCGTACCCGGAAGCCTTCCAGGCAACCAACATGAGCAATGATGGTGGCAAAGGCCACGCTCTTGATGAGCCCGGTGATCACATCGCGCAGCACGATGGAATCCAGCACGTAGCGCAAGTAGAGCATTGGAGCAAGCCGGGTGCTGAAGAACATAAACAATCCGCC
>DATJWZ010000622.1:0-10508 GCA_035500795.1 Candidatus Eiseniibacteriota bacterium
TCACTTCACCCTTCTCCAGCTTCATTCGCACCGCGCGCGACCGCTCATCGGCGAACTGCGCCACGCGCAGGATTGCCGCATTCAGCTCATCCGCATTCAGCGGAACGATTTTGGTATTGTCCTTCGGCAGCACAGCTTCAAAGTTCGGGAATTGTCCGGTCAATTGCCGTGAAGTCAGCAGGCGCGATCCGATCCGGAAGAACAGCGTCGATTCGTCCTTCGCAAACTCGATCGTCTCTGCATCGGTCGAGTCCAGCAGCGACTTCAACTCGTCCATTGCCTTCTTCGGAACCAGCGTTTTCATCTCGCCCGAGACGCCTTCGAACTTCTCTCCGGCTCGTTCGCAATGCGCTAGGCGATGTCCATCCGTGGCTACCATTGTGATCGACTCGGGCTTGAGCAACATCAGCGCGCCGTTCAGCGTGTAGCGTGACTCCTCATTGGAGATCGCAAATCCGGTCCGAGCAATCAAACCGCGCAAAACTTGCGCCGGAATCGTAATCACACCTGAAGTCGGAAATGCCGGCAGGCTGGGGAAATTCGACTTCGCCATACCGACCATCTTCGTATTCGACCGCCCACAGCGAATACTAACCCAGTGATTCTCCAGCAGCTTGATCGTGATGTCGGCATCCGGCAGCAGCTTCACGTAGTCATGCAGCTTGCGCGCCGGGATCGTACACGATCCTTCCTTCTTCACCTTCGCATTACAAGAAGTGCGCAGGCTGAGGTCGAGATCGGTCGCTGTCAGCGACAGTCGGTCTCCCGCTGCCTCAAACAAATAATTGGAAAGGATCGGAATTGTGGTCTTACGCTCGACCACACCCTGGGTGGCAGTCAACTCGCGCAGCAGTTCAAACTTGCTGACTGTGATCTCCATGGTACCCGCGGCAACGGCGGCCTCCACCGGCATAAGTCAGTCTCCCCGAAAGGGTGTCCCCTCTTTTGCTACTCTCGCAAAAGCTGGGCTCCTTACTTCTTCTCTTTTCTTATATCAAATGCAAAACCATTAAAACCAGCAGTAACAGTAGGCCCTGCGGAAACGTGGAAAACTTTCCCAACCCTCCTGTTCCCGCTAACTTCCCATCTTACCCTTGATGTGAGAAATCGGTTTCTTCTGCTTAGGAGCCCCTAGTGAATCCTGCCCCTCACTTCGATTCTTACCCGCCGATTCACAACTTCCACATCAAGTTCACAGCCACCTACGTGGAAGACCCGATTGTAAAGTGGAAATCCATCGCCCACCCGCGATCTATCCGCCTAATTGCTCGGTGAGTTTATTGATCAGTCTGTTTAAATCTTTGTCGTTCTTGCGAATCTCTTCGATCTTCTCCACCGAGTGCAACACGGTCGTGTGATGCTTTCCACCAAACTGTCTTCCAATTTCAGGCAATGACGCTTCGGTCAAATGCTTTGCCAGGTACATCGCAATCTGCCGCGGATACACAATCGCTCGCGAATTATTCTTCGCTTTGATCTCCACTAACCGCAGCCCAAACTGCTCGGCCACCATCTTCTGGATCGACTCGATGGTCACCTTCCGGGCTTGCGAGTCGATGAAGTTCTTGAGCACCTGCTGCGCGTAGGGTAGCGTAATCTCCGCGCCAATCAACGAAGAATGAGCCACCAGTCGGATCAGGGCACCTTCCAACTCGCGCACATTCGACCGGATATTCGACGCCACGTACAACGCGACGTCGGTCGGCAGCGTCACCTTTTCCTGTTCGGCCTTCTTCTGCAGAATTGCGACCTTCGTCTCGAGATCCGGTGGTTGGATATCGGCAATCAATCCCCACTCAAACCGGCTCCGTAGTCGATCTTCAATCTCTGCCAGCTCTTTCGGGGAGCGATCGCTCGCGATCACGATCTGCTTCATCGACTCGTGCAGAGCGTTGAACGTGTGAAAGAATTCTTCCTGCGTCCGCTCTTTCCCCGCGAGGAACTGGATGTCATCGATCAGGAGCACATCGACGCCGCGAAACTTATCGCGGAACGATGTCATCTTGTCGTAGCGCAGCGAGTTGATCATGTCGTTGGTGAATTTCTCACTCGACACGTAGCAGATCGACGCGTGCGGCAGCCGACGTTTAATCTCATGGCCGATCGCCTGCATCAGGTGCGTCTTGCCCATCCCGACGCCGCCATATAAGAAGAGAGGGTTGTACGCCTTCGACGGACGCTCCGCCACTGCTTGGCAGGCCGCATGCGCAAACTGGTTCCCGCTGCCAATCACAAAAGCGTCGAATGTGTAGCGCGGATTCAACTGCGCTGCGCCATCCCAATCAAAGCGCGATTGTGAAGGACCCGCCGTCGTCATCGGCGCCGCCGCGGCCGCTGACATCAATCCGCCATCATGCCGGACCGGAGTCGCTGCCGGATCATCCTCCGGCGTCACGAACTTCACCTCGTTGAAGCCGAGACCCAGCACATCCACTGCTTCCTGGATCAGGTCCGCGTACTTATCGCCCGCATGGCGAAACTCTACTGTCGGCACGCGCACGAACAGTGTCCCACCGCTCGAGTGACTGTAGCGCGTTGGCTTAAGCCACGTATCGTACGAATGCCGGTTGATCTTTTTTTCCAGCGCATCGAGAATGCGCGCCCATGGATTCGGGGAGAGGGTCGTTGTGCCTGTCGCTGACATATATGAAGTTTTTCACCATGCGGCGCCCCGGCGGCTGGGTTAGAGCGCCTGTTGAAAATGCCGTTATCGATTAGTGAGACCGTTAATTTTACTGCGGATTGCGCCTGTTTTTTCGTTGCGCTGCAAAAATTAATGAAGCTCAAAAGCAGGACCAGTCCGGCATCCTAGCACAAAACTTTTTGTCGTGTGGAAAAACATCGGCTGGATTTTTCTCGCGAGTCTCTATTCAGAACTCCATGCGGTTTCTTGTCAAGTACCGCGCAAGTTAATGCCGCGTGAAATGTGCACTCGATTTTAAAACTCACTCCCACAAAAATAATTTTGTCCAGAAAATTCGTCCGCACCTCCAAGAAATATGTTCAGAACCTCGCGGAAGTCATAACACAAGGTCTCTGGAGAAATCTCGAAGCATGAGCGACCAGAATATCTGAAGCGATGGGTGCCCCATTTCTCGCGCGTTCTCTGCGCGAGAAGTGGGGATTTGGCATTAGACGGAGCCAACGACAAAGCTGTGGTTGACCGAAGCCACGAGGAGAGCGTAGCGATCCTCCTAGCGCAGTTGAAACATCCCTTCCAAATCGACGCCGAGATCTCAACCAACGAAGAAACTCGAATGCAAGAAGTCTTGTCATTCCGACGCGCGAGCCAAGCGAGACAGGAGGAATCTGTTGTCCTGTCCCAGTCGCCGCCGCCCTACGGAGATGAACTGGCTCACTTCTTCTTCATCCGAGCCCCCATCCGCAACAACTTCCTCACCGTCCCGGTCGGCAGCCGTTTCATCTGATCATGCAACTCCGTCACGGCCTCAAAGAATCCAGCCATCGCTTCAAGCCGCTCGCGCGTGTACTCCGCTCCAGCTTCCTTGGGGTCGATCTCCGCCAAACAGCGCCGCAGCATCTCCCGAGTCGGGTCAATCTCCCGCCGCTTCCTCTGCTCGATCACCAGACGAAACATCTCCCACACGTCCTTCATCGACTCATAATGTTCCCGTCGATCGCCAAGCACGTGCACCGCACGTACAATCCCCCATCCTTCGAGCTCCCGGATCGACGTGCTTACATTGGACCGCGCCACACTCAATGTCTTCGCAATATCCTCGGCAGGTAGCGCCTTCGGCGACAGATACAGCAACGCATGAATCTGCGCGACAGTCCGGTTGATCCCCCACCGCGTCCCCATCTCTCCCCAATGAAGAATGTACTGCTTCTGCAGTCCAGTAAGTTCTGCCATGACGATCCTTTCTGTATGGCCAGAATAGATCGAAACGATCTCCGCCCTCAAGTGCAAGAAGTTGCAACTTTCTCTTCTCGCTGAAACAAAAAGACACCTATCGCCGAAACCCGGCTACAATAGCGCGTTTTCCGTTGAGGGGGAATCCACTCAGGAGTGACCAAAGAATGCCCAGAACGTTGAATCGCATTCTCATTGTCTCGCTGTTTCTATCGATCGCCGCGTCCGCAGTTGCAGCGACTCCGACCCTTACCTCCATCTCGCCCGTCACCGCTTACCAGAACAGTCCCAGTCTTACTCTCACCGCAAACGGCGCGAATTTCGTGAAAGGTGCCGTCGTCTATTTTGGTTATGGGGCTCCGCTGACCACGACATTCGTAAGTTCCACCCTCCTAACCGCGATCGTCCCCGCGTCAGATCTAACCGGAACCTATAGCTATTCCGTGTATGTGCAAAATCCCGATGGGGAGCAAACCAGCACTCTGATTTTCACGGTCGTCGAACCCACGCCGTCCATTAACTTCATTTCTCCCTCTTCAATTGTTGCTGGCAGCACATCGACTTCCATCACGATCAATGGCTACAACTTCATGAGCACTGCCAAGGTGATGGTCAACAACTTCCCGGTCCCGACAACGTTCGTTAACACTCAGACTCTTCAGATCACTGCAAGCAAGGCAGAACTCAGTACCGCTCGCATTGCACAAATCGCGGTTTCGAATCCCGCTCCCGGCGGAATCTCGTCGACGCTGAGTTTCAATGTCACTTACCCCGTGAAAGTTTTGGCGCTCAATCTTCCCGCCAAAGACATCATTTGGGATCCCTACGCACAGCGCATTTACGCGTCTCTTCCCAGCAGCTACGGTTCGCACGGCAATTCGATCGCAGTCATCAACCCCGCGACCGGCAAAATCGGCGCCTATCATTTCGCCGGCAGCGAGCCCGATCAAATCGCCATCTCGGCCGATTCCAAGTACCTCTACGTGGCTCTCGATGGCAATAGTACCGTGCAGCGGTTTAATCTGCCCAGCTTTACGCCTGATATCGTAATCCCTCTCTCCGGCGGCTCTGGTGGAATGTATACGGCTTACGCCCTTGCCGTTGATCCTGCCGATTCTCACACCATCGCTGTGGCCCAGACATCCAATGAGTGCTGCTTCAACGTAGGTATCTTTTTCTATAAAGACAGCACGCAACTCCCTAATTACATCAACCAGATTATCGGCAGCCTCGTGTTCGGGGACGGATCGACTGCCTACACCTATCTCAACACCAACCTAACCCAGATCATCGTTGATTCCAATGGCGGTACCCTCGGCACTCAATGGTATGGTTTGGTCAATGGAAGCGCCATCGATTACGCTTCTGGTTTGATCTACAGCAACGGCGGCCAGGTCTTCAATCCGTCCACGGGACTGCTGGTCGGCACCTACGACGTAGGAAACAGTTGCTGTGGCAACAGCACCGCTCAAGTTCTGCCCGATCCTGCCATCAATCGCGTCTTCGCCGTGGGTGTGACACCGTTCTTCTCGGATTTTGGTATCACTACCTACGACCAGGCGAAATTCACGCCGATCGCTGTGGCTGACCTGTCTCAATTTAACGGGTTGCCTTCTCCGGCCTTGCAGTGGGGAAACGATGGCCTCGCGTTCACCGTGCAACCTTCATGCTGCAATACGCAGCCCCAGATGATTCTGGTTCAGAGTCCGGCGATGTTCGCCAAAGGAGCTTCGAATCGTACCCCGGCAACGCGATCTTTATCGCCGGCGAGCGTCGCTCACGGCAGTGGCAACCTGCTGGTTGCCGTTAAAGGAACGAACTTCGTCCCCGGCTCCCAGGTCACTTGGAACGGCATTTCCTTGTTTGCCGACTACGTTAGCGCAAAACAACTCAACCTGTACGTGCCCTCCAACTTGCTTGCCTCACCCGGCGCTGCTGATGTCATTGTGTTCAACCCGGCGCCACATGGAGGAACATCTGCATCGGTCCACTTCACCATTAATTGAGCAAAGCAAAATTACCACCGCTCTCGTACTCTTGCGGGGCGGTGGGATCAACTATCGGTGAACCTGAGTATTTCTAGGGCGATCGGTACGGCTCTAAGGTGTCAGGGGTTTCCCTTATCCTGTGTGCAAAGCTGTAATTCGTTCCAGTAGAAAGTGCGAAGAAACTCGGCGCGTCCAGACCGGACGCCCGCACAACAGTTTCGAACCAAAGCACCTTCAGTGCACCGGCCCGCTCCACGGATCGCTCAACGCAATCAACTGCCCCGGCGGATAATCCGCCGCAGTCAGCGGAATCCCCGCATTCTGCGCCACGATCGTCAGTACTTGGCCGCTACGGACCCCTTGAATGGTCAGGCTCTGGTTCTCCACCGAGACCACCCGGTACTCCTCGTCAAAGATGCCAGACTGCTGATAATCCATACCGCAATGTGATGCCACTACCCCAACCCAAGGCTTCACGCTAATTTTTACAAAATTTCTATTACAAACCTTGACAATCAATAACGGTTCTAATTCTCAGGCCAGACGAGCTGTTGACAATCGAGCTTCCATTCGCGACCTTCGCTCAATAGGGGTTTTACCGGCACGATCTGCTGGCGCCCGGTATGGACCGCACGACATCGCATGGTGGATATCCGATAGCGAAAGATGTATAAGAGGCCGGCAGCCACAGTTGTTATGAGGGCGGCCGAATTTACCACAAGCGCAAGGCATCCCCACCGTCCCACTTCTTTCACAATCGGATTCGAGACGGAATCCGGCAGACGACGCTGGGGATCCGAGTCAAAGAGCAGCCGTGTTCAAATGCAAACTGGAGTTCCTATGAAGAATGATCATGCTTTTCATTTCAAAGTCAATCGGCGGCATTGGTTGAAACTTGGTGTCAGCTCGATCGTAGGCGGGAGGTTGGCCGACACGTTGTTAAACGCGCAGTCAGTGACTCCGAGCTGCGCCCCTGCCATTCCACAAAATCACGAACCGTCCAACGGTGGCGCATGTCCATATCCCATTCCGTGGCTCGACAAGAATGGAAACCACAATCAACCCGCCGCGCCCAACGTAGAACTCTCCAGCATCTTTCACTTCGAAGGAAAGTTGGCGCGCTGCAGCGGCTTCCACGGGATGGGTACGGATAACAAAGGCAACCGGCTCACCTGGGGAACGCCCACCACCGACTACAGCTACATGGCCGGCGAATACTGGGCCGCCCGGCAGCCTCACGAAGGAATATTCGCCCATACATGACTGACCGTCTTCCGCGGATCGGCGATCCCCGCAAATCAGATTCACGATTTTCACTCCCCAATTTCTCCGGAAGGCCTGTATTGGGTGACTCCGGTTCCGTCCGCCGGCTTGACCTTCAGCGCTGACGGCAAGGTTGCGACCCTGCAGATGACGAATGTGCCCATCATCAATCAACCGCGTTGGCCGGCAATGGATGCCGAAAGCACCCCTGCATTTCTCGGTTTCAAATTGATCTTTAGAACCGGCGACGAAGCCGTGCTGTACGAAGATCCGATGCGTCAGTACCGCTTCAGGGGTTTTAAAGCCGTGGCACAACTGGAAGCCGAAGTTCGAGTGCCATCGATCGACTTCACTTTCAAAACAGACCCGCTAGAGACTTCCAAAGCCGATTTCGCCGTCATCGGCACCGAAGTGAACGGCAAGTATTACTGATGAATCGGCTGACTGCCGGTGCCCGACCTTCTGCTTGTTCCAAGGGCAGGAATAATGCTGCGAGCAGGAATAATGCTGCCGATACGATGAATCGTTAGGCCCGACACAGCGCAATCTACTGCGTAGCCGCGGCCTTCAGAATGTTCGCAATTCTCTCCTCCAGCTTCTGCGCCTCGTCGTTCCGACCCAGCTTCCGCCACGCATTGGCTTCGGCCATCAGAGAATCTTTCAGTACGGGATTGTTAGCACCCTCGTTCTTCTCCATCATCCCGTTCACTCGATGCCAACAAGGCTGGGACTTCTCAGGCTTCCCCCACCGGTCATACATATCACAGAGCCCCCACAGCGGAAACAGCGTCACATTGCCGTCCGGCCCGTCCACAACTTCTTCGGCCTTTAGTGCTCGCAACAGATAGGGCTCGGCCTTGTCCCATTGACTCTGCACTTCATACAACCCCGCCAACGCCATCAGGCTTTGAGATGTCTGACCGCTATTCTCGCCCAATGAGTTTAGATTGATCTGCAGTGCGCGAGAGAAATAGCTCTCCGCCTCAACGTATTTCTTCAGTCCGGCGGCAATGCTCCCCAGAAATCGCAGTGGCTCCGTCAACCGCGGGGACCCCGGCCCAAATGTCTTCTCAATGAGCGTCATTTCCTGATGAAATGCAGCCTCTGCATCCTCGTACTTTTGCTGCATTGCATACGCATTTCCCAACTTACCGAGTGCGACCATTGTGTACTCGTTCCCAGGCGGCAAGGTCTGCGCTAGTTCCACGGCTTGCTTAAAGTACTTCTCGGATTCTTCTCCATGCCGCTCACGCATCTCTGCATCACCACCGGCAATTGCCTCTTCCACCTTCTGTAGGGTTCCGGCTGAAGAATCGAGGATCGCCACTCGTTTTTCCAGCTCCGCAGCCTCGTCCTTCTTTCCTGCTGCTCGCAAGGTGACCAAATGATCACCAAATCGTGCCTTCGCCTCCGTGTACTGTTTCTTGGGATCGATTTCGTACTCAATCACGATCTCTCCGGGCAGTGCTTTGCTCTTTCGGATCTCGTCGGCGGCTGCTCCCTTCCGGTACTGCTCTAGCGCTCCTACCCAGTCACCTTTCTTCTCCAGTTCCAAACCAATCTCTGTCATCACGTGGCCCTGCCTCGGGTCCAGGGCCAATGCTTCTTTGAATTCGGCGATCGCCAACTCACCCTGTCCGTTCCCAGCCAGCGCTTTTCCGTAGAGTTCGTGGATCTCCCAATTGCTCTGCTCAGCCGCTTCCGCATTCTTGAATTCAGCCGCAGCCCCAGCAAAGTCTTTTTTGTCCTCGAGCAGCAACTTCCCGGCGCTCTTGAACGCGTCCGAATCACTCCCATCCATCTGCTCCGCGATCCGATACTCCACGAGCGCCGCATCGTAATTTTTCTGTTTCTCCTCGATGTCACCCAGCCCGACATGTGGACGCGGATCCGCAGGATCGAGCTTCATCGCCTTGCGGTATTCTTCTTCTCCCGCCTTCAGATCGTTTACCCAGACTAAGTCGTTGCCGAGGCACACATGGCAGATTTCGAAATTCGGAAACCTCGCTTCCATTTCGCGGAAATGCTTGATGGCAGTCCGTGGTTCCTGTCGTGACAGCGCTACCCCAAGGTTGTGCCAGTACTCGGGACTATCCGGACACAACCGTTTGGCATCACGAAACTCCGCAATCGCTCCCCTCACATTCCCCACTTCCAGATACGTATTGCCGAGGTTGTAATGCGCCAGCGGATAGTCGGGATCGAGCGCAATCGCCTTTTTGTATTCCTCGATCGCCGCTTTATCGTTCCCCATCCGCTCGTACACAAGTCCAAGTCCCGAACGCGCGCCTGCATAATCCGGTTTGATTCTCAATGCTTCTTTGAACTCCGAGATCGCTGCATCGAAGTTGCGCAAGCGGCTGAGTACGAGCCCGGCGTTCATGTGCGCCTCGGCATCCTGCGGATCTTCAGCAATCACAGTCTTCGCTTGGTTGAAAGCCGCCTCATCATCTTGCAGGCGGTAGAGAACATAGGCAGCCTTGTCGCGGACCTCCGGAAAATCCGGATCCTTCTGCATGATCTCGTCATACACCGCCGCCGAACTCTCGAACTGCACTCTCAGTTGCAGTACCTCTGCCATCACAAACCCGGTTTCCATCCGCGCGAAGCTCGAGTCGAGCGCCTCACTCAGCTTCGTTGATGCCTCGTCATACTTTCTCTGCCTGATCAATACGGCCGCATCACTCAGCTTGCCCAATAACTCCATGTCCGGCTTTACCGAGTCGTGCTCGTCGACTCTTGCACTCTTCAAAGCGGCAATCACCCCGCCATCCGCGCCCGCCTTCTTCATAAGTCCAAGAAACGCGTCGTCCGGATGGAAATTCAATCCCCGCGTCGCGATGTCATGCGCAATGTTTTCCTGCAACGCGCCGCCAGCCTCGATCGCCATCACCTCGCTGGCGCGCAAGGGACGTGGTGAATTCTGCGTGGCGGCACTCCGAAGAAAAGTGGAAGTCAATAGAACAAGAACGAAGACGGGCAGGCGCACACCAATACGCGACATGAAGCCTCCGGTGGGATGACCTCAGATCCTATCTCCCGCCGGATCTCATTTCCCGTTACCTTCGTACACACACGAACGATGATGACTGTCTCGGTCCCTCAATCGATCTGAATCCGCTGTTGTTTTCACACTTCCCGGACTAGTCCTCACCGAGCCTGCCCTAAGGCGAATGAGGAAGGGATCCCCATAGACTCCGCAAAGGCTCCGCTGCTCTCACACTCGGCCGCATGAACCGAAGAGCTACACCCTCGTAACTTTCCCCGTCACCCGCATGTCCATATCCTCAAGAGTATTTCGCGGGAGAGGCCAATATCATGAACATCTTCTCCGCCATCCTTCTCTCATTTCTCCCAAAGCGCTATCGCGACCACTTCACGCA
>DATJWZ010000623.1:0-1634 GCA_035500795.1 Candidatus Eiseniibacteriota bacterium
TGGGTGACCCAGAAGCTCGGAGCATACAAGCGGCCTCGATGGATACGATTCCTGCCGGAACTTCCCAAGACTCCCACAGGCAAACTGCAGCGATTCAAACTGCGCGAAATGCAATCGCGGGATTCAGAAGACCGCTGACGATTAATCGTTCTGCCCAGAGTGATTTTGTTGTGTCTAACGATGCCAATCCAGGGCGCAAGACAGTCCTTCGTAGTATTCTTCGTATTCTTCCTCGGGCGGGCGATCGATAAAACCAGCAACATTTGGAGAGGTGCATATGACTTTTACCAGGCGAGAGGCTTGCCTCATTCCAGCGTTGGTCGCGGCAAGCGGAATTCGCGTTTTCGCTGCCCAGGATGATTCACTTCCGTCCGCGACCTTTAGCTTCGACGAGATGCCCGTACAAAACTCAGACCACGCGCAGATACGAAACATCATTAAGGGAAAGCTAGCCACGGGCGAACATATCGAAGCGCATGAGACGACGCTTCCGCCCAACGGATATCCGCATCCGCCTCATCACCACCTGCACTCGGAGATGTGGCTTATCCGCGAAGGAACAGTCGAGATCACGATCAGTGGCGTTAGTCATCGTCTGAGCGCAGGAAGCGTAGGATTTGTTCGCTCGAACGAAGAGCATGGAATCAAGAATGTGGGTACGGTTCCTGCCGTCTATTATGTTGTGGCCATTGGTGCGGGGGCGGACAGCTAGTCGCTTGCCCGTAGTCAGAGCCACGTCACGATTTGATTATCGTCGGCAGAAACTCGTCGGCGATAGGGTGTTGGAGTCTTCCTGAATGGAACGAGTTCCGTCGCGTATTTCGCGAGCTGTGAACATTGAGGATCTACGCCAGCTGGCGCGCCATCGTGTGCCGAGAATTGTTTTCAACTACATCGATGGCGGCGCGGAAGGGGAATGGACGCTTCGCGAGAACCGTCGGGCTTTCGACGCGATCACGTTTCGTCCGCGACAGGCTGTCGCTGTTCCAGCATGCGATTTGCGGACTCGGGTGCTCGGGACGGAACTGTCGATGCCCTTACTTTTAGCGCCTGTTGGTTATCTTCGTGTGATGCATCACGGCGGTGAAATAGCGGCAGCGAAAGCGGCGGGCAACGCCGGCGTTGGTTTGATTCTGTCCACTGTTTCTGGCTACAGGCTGGAGGATGTGAGAGCAGCTTCCTCCGGGCCAGTCTGGTATCAGCTTTATCTCACGGGTGGCCGCGCCGCTGCGGAGAGTGCAATGCGCCGAGCGATGGATGTGGGCTACACAGCTTTGGTCATCACGATCGATTCGACTGTGATCGGACATCGGGAGCGTGAGTCGCGGGACGGAATGGAGCAGATGTTGCGAGGGAATGCCTGGTCGAAGATTCCTTTCTTGCCTGACATTCTCTGTCATCCGAGATGGATGATGCGCTTCCTTTTGGACGGCGGTCTTCCTGACATGCCGAACATTGTGAGCCCTGAACAAGGGGTGTTCCGTGTGCGCGATGCGCACACTGCGATGAAGCGGGAAGCATTCAACTGGAAAGATATTGACTGGATTCGCACTCTTTGGAAAGGGCCGATCGTCATCAAGGGCGTGCTTTCCGCCGAGGAGGCGCAACGGTCGGTCGACCATGGCGCTGCCGCT
>DATJWZ010000624.1:0-8034 GCA_035500795.1 Candidatus Eiseniibacteriota bacterium
CATCCGAAAACGCTGTTCTCCGGCTGGGCATAAACGACCTGCTCAAGAGTAAGTTCTTTTCGGCCTGAGTGCAGAAGGCCATCCTTGTCGATGACCCAGAAGCGGCTCTGTGCCTCTTGCTCGGTCAGGCCTTCTTCCCTCATGGCTGCACGTAGGCCATCCGCTACACCGATGCCGGCTGAACCCGCGCCTAGCATGACGATCTGCTGCTCTTTTAGGTTTTTCCCAGTCACCTTGACTGCGGCCAGGATGGCGCCGAGGGCAACCGCCGACGTTCCTTGGATATCGTCATTAAAGGTCAACAACTGGTCCCGGTAGCGATTGAGAATCGGGCGGGCATGAGGAGTGGCGAAATCTTCCCACTGCAGGCATGTTCCAGGAAGCTCCTGTTTTACCGCCTGCACGAACCGATCGACGAAGTCGAAGTACGCTTGACCGGCAACTCGTTCATGACGCCATCCGAGGTACTCAGGATCCTTCAGTCGCTCCGTGTTGTTGGTTCCCACATCCAACACGATCGGTAGCGTTCGCTCCGGATGAATGCCGCCGATGAGCGTGTACAGCGAGAGCTTGCCGATGGGGATGCCGAGCCCGCCTGCGCCCTGATCGCCGATGCCCAGAATGCGCTCGCCGTCGGTAACGACGATTACATCAACGTCTTTGTTCGGGCGATTTCGCAGCAACTGGGGGATGAAATCACGGAGAGGATAGGAGATGAACAAGCCACGCGGCCGTCGATAGATGTGGCTGAATTGTTCGCACGCCAGGGCGACAATTGGCGTGTAAACCATTGGCGTCATTTCTTCAATGTGGTCGAGAAGAAGCCGGTAGAAGAGGATCTCGTTCGCGTCCTGCAGAGCGCGCAAATATATATGCCGCTCTAGGTCTTCATCTTTCGTCTTGTAAGCCTCATAGGCACGGGCGACCTGCTCGTCAAGGGTTTCGAGATGGGGTGGAAGAATGCCGTGCAGGCCGAATTCCGCGCGCTCCGACTCGGTAAAAGCGGTGCCCTTGTTTAGCAATGGCCTTTCGAGGAGCTCCATTCCGCGAGGAGTGCCCGGCACCATCGACTCCGTGATTGGTTGCGCGGTGACCATTTATGTATTTCTCCTTCTTTCTTCCCTGGTGAGTGTTTTTGACTCATTAGCGGAGGAGATTGACCTTTGCCAGGTCGATGACCTCGTCACCGCGTCCGCTGAGAACCGCTTTCATCATGAAGAGGCTGAAGCCTTTCGCTTGCTCGTAGGTGATGGTCGGAGGCATGGAGAGTTCCTGCCGCGAGACCAAGATTTCGACCAGCGCAGGGCCGTTGTATCTGAGGGCTTGCGCGATCATAGGCTCTACTTGGTCCGGAGTATCGGCTCTCAGTCCGAGCAGTCCTGCCCCCTCGGCGATTTTTGTGAAATCTGGATTCACCAGATCCGTTCCGTAGTCGACGATTCCAGCCGCCTTCATTTCGAGTTCCACAAAGGCCAGAGAGTGGTTATTCAGGACAATCATTTTCACTGGCAATTCGTGTTGCCTCAGCGTCAGCAGGTCTCCCATCAGCATGGCGAAACCCCCGTCACCGGACATCGAGATCACTTGCCGCCCGGGATGGCTCATCTGTGCGCCGATCGCTTGCGGTAGAGCGTTAGCCATGGAACCATGGTTAAAGGAACCGAGTATCCTTCGTTTGCCGTTCATGGTGAGATAGCGCGCGGCCCAGATGGTTGGAGTTCCTACGTCGCAGGTAAAGATCGCGTCCTCGGCGGCGAGTTGATCAAGCACGCGTGCAACATATTGAGGATGGACCGGTTTCTTGCCGGAATTGCCTGTGGCCAGTTCGTCTAGGCCTTGGCGTGCCTTGCGATAGTGCTGCAGTGATTCCTGCAAATGCCATTCGTTTTGGTTCTGCTCCAGCTTCGGCAGCAGAGCTCGGAGCGTTGATTTCGTATCGCCCACAAAGCCGAAGTCAACCTTGCTGCGCCGTCCGATCTGCTCCCCGCGAAGATCGATCTGCACAATAGTGGCGTGCTTAGGAAAGAACTGCTGATAGGGGAAGTCTGTGCCAATCATCAGGAGCACATCGCAGTTCATCATGGCGTGATAACCGGAAGAAAATCCGAGCAGACCTGTCATGCCCACGTCGAAAGGGTTGTCGTACTCGATGAACTCTTTTCCCCGCATCGCGTGGACAATGGGAGCTTGTAGCCTGTCGGCGAGCTCAACCAGTTCGTCATGAGCTCCAGCGCAGCCTGCGCCGCCGAGGATCGTTATTTTCTCAGACCGATTCAGCAGGTCCGCGAGGAGCTTGATCTCGTCGTCGGAAGGGCACACGGAAGGCCTTGCCTCGGAAAAATGCACTCGAGGTGCTTGCTCGACGGCGTCTCGCAAGGCCACATCGCCTGGCATGGCAACCACCGCAACGCCGCGTCGCGAGATTGCAGTCTGCATCGCAATTTCGAGCACACGGGGCATCTGCTCCGGTTGTGAGACTAACTCGCAATAATGACTGCACTGCGCGAAGAGATGCTCCGGATGAGTCTCCTGAAAGTATCCGCTGCCAATTTCGTTGCTCGGAATCTGAGCGGTAATGGCAAGGACGGGCACGCGGCTCCGATGACAGTCGTAGAGACCATTGATTAAATGCAGATTCCCAGGACCGCAGCTACCGGCGCAGACCGCCAATTTGCCCGTGAGATGCGCTTCGGCACCAGCCGCGAACGCGGCCGTCTCCTCATGGCGCACGTGAACCCACTGAATCTGCGGGCGCGTGCGCAGCGAATCTGTGATGCCGTTGAGCGAGTCGCCGCTGACACCGTAGACTCTCTGAACGCCGGCTTCCAACAGAACGTCTACAAGCAGGTCAGCCACTCTCTTTGCCATCTCTGTTCCTTTCGAACTCAAAAACGTCCCTTGAATGAACTGGAGCAAATGTCTCGCCGGCACTCCTGCCCAGCAAATCAAGTTATGTGAACCCTTCAAGCGGAGTGCCTCGAAGTCGCACTCCTTGTGTCTCGTTGAAACAGCGCTTCTACATCCGGATAGCCGACTTTATCTACATGCCCTGGCCCAGGCTCTTGTTTACGATAACTTTGACATCCACGTGGCGATTGAGATCACGACCATGAGGGTCCTGGTTGCTGGCTACAGGATGCGTGGCGCCGTATCCGACAGGAATCAGGATTCGTCGCATCGGAATGTTCTTTGCTTCCAGAAAATAGCGAGCCACAACGGCTGCACGCTCCTCGCTGAGCTTCTGATCTTCTTCCAGGCTAAACTTGTGATGCGCAGCGTAACCGGAGATCTCGATCATGTATCCGTCGAGCGATTTTGCAATGTCGGCCAGATTGGCTAGATCTTTCTTGGCGGTGCTGTTCAGGTCAACTGACCCTTCCGGGAAGAAAACGTCTACCTCAAACTCGTTTTTGTACTTGTCGAGATCCGAAACGCGTTCGTTAACGGCTGCGATTGTGGTCGCATCCACCAGCCCAAGTGCGCCGGCAGCTTGCGCCTGTACGGTAGCCTGGTCAGCAGAGTTCTGCGCCTGATTAGCAGAGGATTGCGCCTGCCCGGCTGCGTTCGCAGCTTGGGCGGCGGCGACCTGTGCCTCATGCGCCAATGCTGTGTTTGCCAGGGTCTGCTGCTCTTCAGCTACCTCAATGGCAAAGTCATCCGGACTGAAGGAGATTTTGCTGGCTTCCAATTGTCCATCGGAGTTACCCGCGCCTTCTGCCTCGATGGTCAGGCCGGGCAGAAGAGCGGTTACGTCCATATCGGTGTGACGATAAAAGAGGAACTTGTGCTTGTTGCGCTCGATTCTCGTGCTGTCGCTTATTTTCACAAGAATAATGTCTTCCGACTTCTTGTCACGAATGCAAACGAGATCTCCACTTCGAGACACAATTGGGCCTGAGACTTTCGCTCTTTCGCCGTCTGCCAGATGGCGTGTCTCGTTTGCAGTCACCCCGAACGCAAAGTTTGTGAGCACAATCGCAGCGCTTGCGCAAACCAGAATCATGAGATTCCATCTACGAACTTGATTTCTCATCTGTTTCTCCATTGGCAATCGTGCATGGCTTTCTTAGGAACGCAAGAATAGCCATGCAAGACTCTTGCCAGTTTCATCCCTCTAAAGAGATGCGTCTCTCGATTATCCGTTTGGAGCGGCGAGCGTAAGGTTTGGGGATGGCGCGCCATCGGCCTGCCATATAGGGTGCGATCATTGACGGCCTTTCTATTCGGACCAGTTCAAGCCTACGACTGAAGCTGATCAAATCATCCACAGAGGAACCGCGAAGCGACCTCAAACTACAGCGGTGGGCCGCAAGCATATGCGCCGACAGATAGTTCAGATTTCGACTAACAAAGGTCGAAGTCCTGACACTGTCAGTCTCATGCGCCGTCAAATGCTCCGTCACCTCAATGGCTGAGCTGTAATCTTGCGTCGTTATTGGTGTGGCCGAAAACACGAGTCGTCGCTCGGTTTGGTACCGCGCTTGCAATCAACTCGTCATCGCTGACGTTCCGAAGCGGAGCAGCGATGGGCTGACGGCAACTTCAACGCAAGTCACTGCTATTGAAAATAACCCGTGCGAACGAGACGGAGGAGAACAAGACGTTGATGCGGCAAACAAAATCTTCGAACCTTCTCACCGCCGGAAAGCTTCTATTTCTTGCCTGGGTGTTGACTGCTTCTGCCGCTGCAAGCGAGCCGGGGAATGGTACGAACATCTTTGCTCCCGCATCCACGCCGGCGAAGATGGTCGCTCACCTCTCCGTGTTTGTCCTTGCCATCACGGGGATCATCTTTGCGGCCGTGTTTACGTTACTGGCCTATTCCGTCATTAAGTTCCGCGGACGAGTGGGGGATTCCGGCCGCGAACCGGCCCAGGTTTACGGAAGCACGCAGATTGAGCTGGCCTGGACGATCATTCCCGTTCTCATCGTTGTCGTTTTGTTCTTGGCCACGGCGAGAGTACTCCATGCGGTTCAGGACGCTCCCCAACCTCCGGGCGCCATTGAAGTCACCGTCATCGGGCACCAATACTGGTGGGAATTTCGTTACCCAAAGCTCGGGATCGTTACAGCGAATGAGTTGCATATCCCGGTCAGCGGTCCCGCGAATCCGAATCCTACGTTCTTGACCTTGCTTTCTGCTGACGCCGACCACAGCTTCTGGATCCCAGAACTCGCCGGCAAGACCGACCTGATTCCCAACCATCCCAACAGGATGTGGATGGATCCGCAGCGCACGGGGATCTTTCTTGGCCAGTGCGCTCAGTACTGCGGAGTTCAACACGCAAAGATGCTATTACGCATCTCGGTGGACAGCCCTGAAGATTTTGCTGCCTGGGTCCGTGGCCAACAACAGCCCGCCGTTCAGGACGAAAACGTAGCGGTCGGCAGGCGAGTTTTCGAAAGCAATGCCTGCATGAACTGTCATGCCGTGGGAGCAACAGTTGCGAATGGTCGCTTCGGCCCGGACCTCACACACTTGATGACCCGGACTACCATCGCCGCGGGTGCAGCAAGAAATACACGAGAAGACCTCCGTCTCTGGATTCAGGACCCCAATGCGATCAAGCCCGGCTCACTGATGCCGGCCATGAAATTGAGCGATTCGGACCTGGATGCGGTCGTGAGTTATATGGAGACACTTCGCTAGAGGAAGTTGAACCGATATGTCATCGAATGCGATCACGATTCCCGGTGTGCAGATTGATGAGAAGCCGTGGGTTGACACGCTCCACGAATGGGTGACCACGGTCGATCACAAGCGATTGGGCATTCTCTATATTCTCTACGCCCTGCTATTTCTGGTTGTCGCCGGGGTCGAAGCCCTCATCATTCGCATTCAACTGATGTTCCCGCACAATCATTTTGTTTCGCCGCAGGTCTTCAACCGAATGTTCACCATGCACGGGACGACCATGATTTTCTTCGTGGCCATGCCCATCCTATTTGGCTTTGCCAACTATCTTGTGCCACTGATGATCGGGGCTCGCGACATGGCGTTTCCACGGCTGAATGCCTTCAGTTTCTGGCTTTCGGCGCTGGGTGGCCTGCTTCTTTACTTCAGCCTGGTGGGCGCAAACGGGCTCTACGGCGCGGGTAACGCGCCGGACGTGGGATGGTGGGCGTATGCGCCTTTGACGGCGAGGGCGTTTTCTCCAGGCCACAGCTCTGATTATTGGACGCTGTCGCTGCTGGTTTCCGGATTTGGAAGCATTGGAACCGCCATCAATATCATCGCAACCGTTCTATGCATGCGCTGCCCGGGCATGAAGCTCAATCGCATGCCGCTGCTGGCATGGCTCAACCTGGTGATGGCCGGAATGGTTCTGCTCGCCGTTTCGCCGCTGACCGCGGCACAGATGATGCTGGTCATCGATCGGTATTTAGGCGGCCATTTCTTCGACACGCAGGCTGGCGGCTCGGCCGTACTGTGGATGCACTTCTTTTGGATCTTTGGCCATCCGGAAGTGTACGTCCTTATTATTCCCTGCTTTGCTTTCATGTCGGAAATCATTCCGGTGTTTTCACGGAAACCGATTTTCGGATACCCAGTCATGGTCGCCGCTACTGTCTCCATCGGGTTCGTGAGCATGAGCGTGTGGGCACACCACATGTTCACCGTCGGAATGAACTCTTACGCGAACAGCTTTTTCACCATAACCACCATGGCTGTGGGCGTGCCGACGGGAATCAAGATTTTTAACTGGCTTGGGACCATGTGGGGCGGAAAGATCCAATTCAAAACACCGATGCTGTTCAGCATCGGATTTCTGTTCCAATTTCTCATCGCCGGTCTCACCGGGATCATGCTGGCCTGCGCACCCTTCGACTGGCAGCTAGGGTCGTCCTATTTTGTTGTCGCGCACTTCCATTATGTGATCGTGGGCGGAATTCTGTTCGCCCTCTTTGCCGCGTTCTATTACTGGTACCCGAAAATTACGGGAAGAATGTTGAACGAAACCCTCGGCAAGTGGCACTTCTGGCTATTCCTGATCGGTTTCCATCTGACATTCGACCTCATGCACATTCCCGGTCTCTTGGGCATGCCACGCCGAATCTACACCTACGAGCCTGGCCGCGGCTGGGACACTTTAAACCTGTTGATCAGCATCGGCGCGTTCATTCAAGCGGTCGCTATCCTCCTGTTTGTGGCGAACCTAATTGTTTCTTACTTCAAGGGCGCCAAGGCCGGCAACGACCCCTGGGACGCCTGGACACTCGAATGGGCCACAAGCTCGCCGCCGCCCGCGTACAACTTTGCGTCCATCCCGGTGGTCGCGAGCCGGCGGCCGTTGTGGGATCTGAAGCACCCCGAAGACCCAGACAGCCAATATGAATAGCCCTACGAATGACGACAGCCGCTGTGAATAAAGGAAGAAAGTAATGAGCGCAATGGCAAATCCGTTCCCACAGACATCGGCGACCTGGAGCCTTCCCGATCGCGGCAAGGTCGCCATGGCCGGCCTCATCATTGCCGAGTCGGCGATCTTCACGATCTTTGTGGTGGCTTATCTCTTCTATGTGGGAAAGAGCATCAGCGGGCCGACTCCGCGCGAAGTCCTCGAAACACCGATCTTCTACTCCATCTGTCTGTTGTCGAGCAGCCTGACCATTCATTTGGCGGCGAAGTCGCTGGCACGCGACAGAGTCGGAGCATTCCTCGGCTTATGGGTACTCACCATCGTTTTGGGCAGCACGTTCATGTACGGCACTGGGCAGGAGTGGCACCGGCTGATCTACGAACGCGGCCTCACGATCTCGACGAATTTGTTCGGAACGACCTACTACTCGTTAGTCGGACTGCACGCCTTTCACGTTACAGCAGGGCTGGTCATGCTCTCGATTGTCGCGATCCTTGCCGTGGCCGGACGCGTGCAGGTCGAGCAGTCGCGACGCGTCGAAGTGCTCTCGATGTACTGGCATTTTGTGGATGCTGTGTGGGTGGTCGTTTTCACCGTCGTTTACGTTCTGGGGCGCTGAGGGGAAGAAATGGCAACCTTGCTGACGACAACCGAACCAATGACTGAAAGCGCC
>DATJWZ010000625.1:0-7281 GCA_035500795.1 Candidatus Eiseniibacteriota bacterium
GACATTATGTGCATACCGGAAGCTGCCGATCTCGTCGCGAAAAAGGATCCTTGCAGAGCTCTGGCGTTTTCGACCTTGAAAACGAAACTGGCAGCGGGCGTTCAAAAATAAGGATCATCGGATAGGCATGTGCTGAACAGCCGGTTTGAACCAAGCATCATTTTTTTACGCCAACTTGTTCAGTCAGCGCGGAATCTCTGTCGCCAAATTCTGTGAGGTTAGTTGGGCCCCTTCCGAACCGCGCACAACACTTCGGACGATATATGCGCCCGGCTTCACCTTGAACACGGTTTTCACCGTGATTCCCGTTTGCGTCATTTTCTCTAGGGTCGAGTCATGCAACTTGAGCGTGATCTCTTTGATCTTGCCGTCGACCAACTGCCCGTTCGCATCAAAGACTCCCGTTGCCAACACCACGCTGTCGCAGCTCCGTCCGTCTACCTTCCGGAACTTGACTCCTCTTGTGTCCAGCCGCGTCAGAACGCTCAACTGTGCCGACGCATCATCTGCCTTGAAAAACTCCGTCTTCATTTGCACCGGAATACCGGTGATCTCCTCGCGCGAGAACAGCGTTTCGGTGACCTCCTGTTTGGCTTGCTCTTCGGGATCTGATGACTTCTTCGTGGCGTAGTATCCGTTTCGAGCTTGAATTGAATATTTGCTTCCGCTGGCTACCTGCACTTTCAAGTTGTGGAGTTTCCCGTTCGCTTCTGCGTTCTGCGGTTTGAATCCGAGGATGTAAGTAACGCTCGGTACCGCCAACGCTTGTCTCATTCCAACGTCAAGATCGTTTCGGTTGTGAAAGTACGTTCCGCCGGTACCCGCCGCCATGCCCTGAAGGACTATTCCCGAGTCGAACTGAGTTTGCAGCCGGTATTTCGACTCGGTTCTTTGATAATCGAGACACGCGTCACATCCTGGCGTGTTGAGATCAGCGTATGCTTGCGGAGGTGCATCGATATCTCCTAGTCCCTCAGGCGTATACAGACCTCGTGCGTCAATAGTATTCACCACAACCCCAGCACGCACCGCCCGCTCGATCCAATCGGCATTGTCGTTCTGCAATTGCATACCGATCAGAAATCCCGGCGAAACATAGACCAACACCCGCTGCCCAGGCATGGAAGCCAATTTCCTGACTATGTCGCCCAGCGCGTCGTAGGTATCCCGCGTCCAGTTATCTCCTTGCTGCAAGATCCGGCGCGCCATCTCTTCGATGTCGGTTGGACAGTTGTTCACTATCGCATCCGTTTTAGCAACGAGTACTGCCTCTTGATCGCTTTGATATTCGATCAACTCAGCCTGGTGGTAACTGATATTCGGACACTCGTAATGGCCTTCGTACTTTGAAGAATGCGGAACGATGTTCCTGAGTGTCTTTCGTAGCGTTGCAGCATCAGCGGTATAGTCCTGCTGCACGTCGCCTTGCGTGGAGTAGATTGCCACACGGTCAGTTGGCGTCAGAGTCGCGAATAGCTTTTCCGTGGCCGCATGTACCGCCATCGCTTCGGCGACTCTCATGTGCGAATCATCAAACACAATCGCGATAAAACGGCGTGGCAACTCTAACGGCGTCGTGACGGCTGCCGCTGTTACTTCTGTCGGCGCCTTACCCGCTTTAGTTTGTGTTGGTTTTGCCTCAACAGTCGTGGTCGAATTTGCGACTCGACTTTCTGCCGTCTCCACGCTGAACGTGGAAACCGTCTGCGGCTCCCCGTTGTCGAGCAGCCGAAAATCTTCCTTCTTCAACCCCGAAACTGGATTCCCGTTGGAGTCCTTGACGACTACCGGCACGAGCACCAGATTGACCTCGACCTTGATAGCCGCGTCTGAGTCCTTTGTCGATATCTCGCTCTGGTTGCTTTGATTCGGGGCAGGCGTTCCAGCTTGTATTTGCTGTTGCGCTCGTGCCGACAAGAGAAAGGGAATGGCGAAAAGAAAGACGAACACGATCGAAGGGCGCATCACTCAGCACCTCTATCCAACATCACTATTGGCAAACACTTCGCCAGGATGTAAGTTCTAGCGCTACCATTATCGTTCAATATGGTCGCGCCGTGGGACATTTGCCCTAATTCCCTGCCCCCTCTAGAATGAAGGTTTACCCACAGCGCTGGGAATTCCGAGACATCTATGATTCATTTTCCCGTTCCTGAGGCCCTTACTTTCGACGACGTTCTGCTGCTGCCCGCCCGCTCCGATGTGATCCCAGCGACCGCCAGCACTCAGACGCAGCTCACGCGCAAAATTAGCATCAATATTCCGATCGTCAGCGCCGCCATGGACACCGTCACCGAATCGCACATGGCGATCGCGCTGGCCCAACAGGGCGGCCTCGGCATCATCCATCGCAATCTTTCCATTGAAGAGCAGGCCAATGAAGTCGACAAGGTAAAGCGCTCCGAGAGCGGCATGATCGTCGACCCCGTCACCATGCATGCGAGCGACAAAGTCAGTGACGCGCTTGAGGTCATGCGTAAGTACAAGATTTCGGGCGTGCCGATTACCGAGAACGGGAAGTTGGTGGGTATTCTCACCAATCGGGATCTGAGATTCGAAACTCGCTTCGATATTCCGATCGACAATGTGATGACGAAAAAGAACCTCATCACCGTCCCAGTGGGAACTACTCTCGAAGAAGCCGAGAAGATTCTTCATCAGCACCGCGTCGAGAAGCTCCTGGTGGTCGATGATAAGTACAACTTGAAGGGCCTGATCACCGTAAAAGACATTCAGAAAAAATTGAAGTATCCCAACGCGGCGAAGGATTCGCATGGTCGTTTACGCGTCGGCGCGGCCATCGGCGCTACGGGAGATTTTCTCGAACGCGCGCAGGAACTGGCGGAGGCCAAGGTCGATGTGCTCGCCATCGACAGCGCCCACGGACACTCATCCAAGGTTCTGGAAGCGGTAAAGCTGGTCAAATCGAAACTGCCGGAAGTCGAGTTACTGGCGGGCAACGTCGCAACTTTCGATGGAGCATGCGAACTGGCCCGGGCGGGAGCGGACGGAATTAAAGTCGGTATCGGCCCGGGATCGATTTGCACCACACGCGTCGTGACTGGTGCCGGAGTTCCACAGATCACCGCCATTGCCGAGGCCTACCGCGCAACAAAAGATTCCGGCGTGCCGATCATCGCTGACGGCGGCATCAAGTACTCGGGCGACGTAACCAAAGCTCTCGCAGCCGGCGCCAGCGCAGTCATGATCGGATCGCTTTTTGCCGGTACGGACGAAAGCCCAGGTGAGCTGATCCTTTATCAAGGCCGGTCGTTCAAGTCGTATCGCGGCATGGGATCGCTCGGCGCGATGGCGCAAGGATCCAGCGAGCGCTATTTCCAGAGCACCGACAGTGATTCATCAACATCTGTCTCGGCCTCCGATGGCGAATCGAATCGCCTGGCGAAACTCGTTCCCGAAGGAATTGAGGGACGCGTCCCCTACCGCGGCTCTGTCGCGATGATCATCTACCAAATGGTCGGCGGATTGAAGTCCGGCATGGGTTATTGCGGATGCTCAACCATTCCCGAACTGCTGCAGAAGACTCGCTTCGTGCGGATTAGTGGCGCTGGTCTCCGCGAAAGCCACGTCCATGACGTGATGATCACCCGCGAAGCTCCCAACTATGCCATCGAATAACGTGGGGTCGGCGTTCGCCGCCCACTCGCGGGGGCAACCTGCCCCCGCAACTCAAAGGAATCTTATCCATACATGCGGACTGAAACTCAGAAGCAGAATTCGAAAGTCGCTGTCGACCGAATCGTGATCGAAAATCCGACCAAAGACCGCCACCACGTCCTGAAAGCCTGGATCGCACTGATCCTGTGGCTCATTGTCATCGCCATCGAATCGACGACGTATCTCTCATCGGACGAGACCAGCCGTTTTCTCTATCCAGTCCTGCACTTTCTGTTTGGGATCGACTGGGTTACGTTCCAGCCGTGGCATCACTTCCTCCGCAAGTGCGGCCATGTTTTTGGATATGGTTTACTGAGCATTCTCTTGTTCCGTGCATGGCGCGAGACCTTGCCTTCGAAGACTGGTGCGAGATGGATGTTCCGGTGGGCGACTATTGCTGTCCTGGGAACGGCATTCGTAGCAACCCTGGATGAGTGGCATCAAAGCTATCTCCCCAGCCGCACAGGCACGTATCACGACGTAATCCTCGATACGTGCGCCGGGATCGCCGCGCAATTAGCGATTTTCCTGATAAATCTGCGCTACTGAGTTCCGCCGAAAAGCTAGGAAAAATTTGTCATTCCGAAGCCGCGTTTTAGAGCGGCGAGGAATCTGCTATGCTCAGCGGCATCCCATCCCGCCATTTTTCCGTTTGACATCCAAACTGCTAAATGTTACATATTGTAACGCTACAATGACTAACACAAGGCATCCGCGTCTAAAGAACTTGGGAGAGGTTGAGCAGAGCGTCATGGACTACATCTGGAGCCGAGGTTCGACGACGGCTGAGGCATGCCGGGAAGCTCTAGCCGCCACTCGTCCCATGAAGGACTCGACCATCCGCACTGTTTTGCGCCGGCTCGAAGATAAAGGATTTCTGACGCACGAAGTTGAGGGCAGGACATTCATCTACAAGCCTTCTGACAAGCGCCAGAATGTGGCAGTCCGGGCAGTGAAGAACATTATCGACCGCTTCTGCGGCGGATCGGCGGAGGCGCTTTTACTCGGCATGGTCGATAACGACGTTCTCGACCGCAAGCAATTGGAACGCCTCGCACGGAAGATTGGCGAGGGACGGACAGCCGAGGGAAGAGCCGCTGAACCTGCTAGCGCGAAGGATGAAAGAAAGCTATGAACCTCTTGATCAACAATTCCGCAGTTGACGCGTTGATTCTCGGGTCTGCTGTACGCGCAATCTTGATAGCCTGCGTCGCCGAAGTAGCGCTTAGAGCTCTTCGAGTACGTGCAACTTCGGTCCGGTTGTTCGTCTGGAAATCGGTGCTAGGCGTCGCCTTGGCAATGCCTTTGTTGGGGCTGTTGTTGCCGCCCGTATTGGTTCCGGTGCCGGCTTTCTTGCAGAACGCCTCTCATGTTCCCCATGAAGATCGTTCCAACAAGGTAGTTGCCTTTCAGAATGTTCCTGCCACGCGTACCAGGGTTTTCCAACAGAATCAGGCTTCGTCCACCGGTTCAAGTGCAAGTGCTCTTGTTACGCTCGCGCAGGCTGCGGCGTCACGCACTGCCGAGTTTCAATTCTCTTGGCCGCCAGTTGCGATGCTCCTCTATTTCGTCGGAGTCGTGGTTTTGCTTTGCCGTCTGACGATTGGTTATTCGCTATCTCGCAAGCTGGTGCGCGCGTCACAGCCTATTTTCGATTCACGCTTGAACCAGATCGTCATTGCATATGGGCGTGGTCTCAAGGCTACGCCGCAAATGGCCGAGTCGGAAGTGGTCTCGGTTCCGGTCACGGTTGGAGTGTTGAAACCAACGGTCCTGCTCCCGGTCCAGTGGCGCGAGTGGGACGATGCCCGGCTGGAAGCCGTGATTGCCCATGAACTCTCGCACGTGACTCGTCACGACTCTCTGACTCAGTACGGATCGCTAGTACATCGTGCCCTGTTCTGGTTTAGTCCCCTTGCCTGGTGGCTTGATCGGCGGCTCGCCGCACTGGCGGAACAGGCGAGCGACGAAGCTGCACTTTCAAGCGGCGCCGACCGCAACGCTTACGCAAAAACCCTGCTTGGGTTCATTGAAGCTGTGCAGATGACTCCTGGCCGAGTTTGGTGGCAAGGCGTGTCGATGGCGAGTGGGGACGAAGCGCAAGAACGGCTCGAGAAAATTCTGGCTTGGAAAGGAGCCGGTAACATGCGTGTAAAGAAGTCCCTGATTACAGCAATCGTAGTACTCGCAATTCCTGTCATCTATCTCTCTGCCTCAGTGCGAACGGCGGATGCACGAACTCAATCGGCGGCGCCGGCAGCGCCTTCTTCCGTTGTGCTGTCGCCCTCGGCTCCTATGGTGGCGCCTGTCGCCGGGATTTCCGCTCCGGCCGCGAGAGGTGGAGTTACCGCACCCGCCATTGTTGGTGTTCCCGCGGCTGGGCCGGTCACCGCTCTAGTGGCGCCGGTAGCGCCGGTGCCTCCAGCACCTGAAGCTTTCGGCCAGAAGCACGGCACTTTTTATTCATACGGCTACGATGATGACGATCGCTTCGTGATTGTCTCGGGCAAGTCTGATTCCTACACGATGTCGGGATCCACGCAAGACGTTCATCATGTCGAGCGGCTCAAGAAGCAGATCCCGGGAGACTTCATCTGGTTCCAACGTGACGAGAAGTCGTACATCATCCGCGACCAGGCCACGATTGATCGGGCCAAGGCGTTCTGGGCTCCGCAGGAGGAACTAGGGAAAAAGCAGGAAGAACTCGGGAAGCAGCAAGAAGCCCTTGGCAAGCAGCAGGAAGCACTCGGCGAGAAAATGGAGCAGGTCCGAATTAATGTTCCGACGGACCTGACTGCGAAACTCGACGCACTAAAAGCAAAACTGCAGAAACTCGGGCCCACTGCGACGATGGAGCAGATCGGTGACTTGCAGTCTGAAATCGGCGAACTGCAGAGTCAGATCGGCGACATCCAAGGTCGAGCCGGCGAGCAGCAGGGCAAACTCGGGGAAGAACAAGGCAAGTTGGGCGAGCAGCAAGGCAAGCTCGGTGAAGAGCAAGGGAAACTCGGAGAGGAACAAGGGAGGCTCGCGGAGGAAGCTGTGAAGAAGACGAAAGCGCTCTTCGACGAGTGCATCAAGAACGGCAAAGCACAAGCTGAGCAGGAAGGTTCGGGAGGAGCTAGCCTGTAAGCGGTGAACCGCCGCTCGCTGACGGCCTAACGGATACATCATCACGCGGCATGCAGTACCGTGGAAGAGTGGCCCTTTAAGGGCCGCGTTTCACGTACCTCGAGAGAAGTGGCCTTTAGGCCCCGTTTGATTCCCGGCAATAGGCCGGAGCGCCAGAATCGCTGCTGACAGCACCGCCAATCCTGCGGAAACATAGAACGGAAGACTCGGCCCATAATATTTCCAAAGTTCGCCTGTAATCAGGCTGGCCGCCAAAGTTGCAACGCTTGTCGCAAAGAAATAGATGCCCAATGCACGGCCGCGAATCTCCTGGGCAACGGTTTCCACGACCAATGCCTTCAATACAGGCTGCGTCAGCGCGTAGTAAATGCCATACACGGCCATGGTGATCCAAATTGCCAGGGTGGATGGGGCGAGCGCGAAAACGAAATACGTCCCAGCAAAGATCAGATATCCCATGGCAGCAATCCA
>DATJWZ010000626.1:0-3445 GCA_035500795.1 Candidatus Eiseniibacteriota bacterium
TCTCGGCCGAGCTTGGTATCGGTTGCGCGATACACCTCTCCCATGCCGCCAGCCCCGAGAGGTGACCGAATTTCATATGAACCGAGTTTGGTCCCGGACGGGAGCGCCATTCGTGGGCGTAATTATAGCCCCGATGCAGCAGGGCGAGACGTGGACCGGTGGCTATGCCGGAAGTGTTGTCGGCAATCCGGAGACTGGCGACAATACGAGCTTCGAAGAGCATTAGTCCCGTGAAGTCGGCTTCAGAGAAGGAACTCCGACTGACATTCCACCAGTCGCATTCAGACGAATCAGCCAATGAATCTATGGTCTTGGACCCCCGGCAGTGTGCGCGTTGTGCGCCTCTCGGGCGAGCCAAAGCCAGCCCGCCGATAGCAGGGCAATGGACAAGTCGGCTTAGGTGTAGGAGTCTCGGGGAGTCGAGCAGGTCGCTTGACATTCCAAACGCAGGCGTGTCGCCAGCCAGTTGGGATTAATTCAAACTAGCAAGGGAATAACTGAATGAGATTTCGCTTCAACAGAGTTTCAGTTCCTTCAGTAATCTTGTGCGCTGCTACAACGGCTTCAACAATCACAATAATGTAGTAACTGTTCGAACCCTCAATGCCGTGGAGCGGGACCGCAATCTGTTCCGCGGCTTCCTTCGCTCGAGAACTCAGAAAGAGCCCTTGCCGGAGACCATGCGCACTGGATTGGCGATCGGATCGCGGCATCGCCGCGAAGGCCGGAACGGACCGAATACAACAACCCGGCAGCCGGATGAAACCCCCGGAAATCCATGGGTTTCCGCGTGGTTCTCCCAGATTTTAACGTGTACCGCACAACAAACAACGAACACACCTGAACGGTTCGTGGGCCCAGGCCGCATCCGTAGGGGCCTCTATGCGCCTAGGATCTAGGGTATTGAATGCTTGACGCCTCTTCGTAAAAGCACGACAATATAAGTAGTGTCACGCTTTCCTGTGCTTACGCTCAGGCCATGTGACGCTTCCTTCTCGGGTGGAGTAGGCTCCCAGAGCCGAACACCCAACCCAAAGACAATTGAGTGCGTGTGTCTGGATTTGCCATGAGTGTGTCTTGACTGGCATTCCGCGGCTGCAACGCCGAGGACCAGGCACATTGGCAAGGCGGTAGTCGGGACGACTTCGGTCGTAGAACCGATCAGCAGTCATTGTGTTTCTGAACTACGGAGATTAGCTGTAGAAGGCAATTTTCGAGCGTAACGGCTCTGAATCACCCCGAGCCGTAGTACTTGATCAATGAGAGTAGGTAACGAAGACGATGTCGGACCAAACGAACAAAGACCCAAAACGAGACCAGCGGGGCGTACCGGCTGCTCCGCCTGAAGCACCGCAGCCGGTAGATTCGGATGATGGAGTTTCAGCACTTCCAAGCGGCGCGCCCGCTGCGGAGAACCGACAAACACAGCAGGGTACCGGTTGCGATGACGCTAACGGACATCATGGCGCACGGGAGAACCGACCCGAGGACGCCGGCAACGGCGACCGATCGGACAGTACTCCTGATGCCCAGGATGAGGGCGATGGTGTGTTGTCCGGCCGCGGGCAAACGGAGCAGAAACCGGTTTCGGCCGATGGTAAGGACACGGCCCAAGACCCAGTAATTCCGGAAGAGGACCAGCCGTCTATAGTCACCGAGGAATCGGAAGAAGGGAAAGAGGAGGAATCGGAAGAAGAGAAAGAGGCTGTTGCGCGCGCAATGCATTCCTATGACGAAGCCATTGGTCGCGGGGATATCCGCGAACCCTGGGACGATCCTGATATTGCAGAACCGGAGCCGGACTCCACGATATGGCCCGAGTACAAGGAATACGAGCCTCCGGCGACACATGATCTCATCCGTCGTGCGGGACAGATCCATGTTGCGCGCGTCGAATGGCGGGGTTTTCGTCCAACCCTCACCGTTGTAAGCGATCGTTATGCAACGCCTTCCATGCCCTCGGCGGTTTACAAGTCAGTTCGTTTGGCAAGCGAAGTTGCAGATTACCAATCGGCACGCGAAGTGTTCAATGCGGTCTACGACGTTCTTCAGAACTGCTCCGCGTTGTTTAAACCGCAATCTGAGCTGCTAACGTTCTGGTCCATCGCCAGCTGGTTCCAGGACTCTTTGGATTTCCTTCCGCGAATCACTGTCAGTGGCCCACGGTATGCGGCAGATTTGCTTTTTACACTTTTGACCTACGTTTGTCGTCGGGCCATAAAACTGATCGATATCAGCGCAGCCGTTCTGGAGGCGATTTCCATCGAGCAACTACGCCCGACGTTGTTGATTCATCAAGTGAATGCAACCAAGAGTGCAACCCAAGTTCTGAATGCGACTGACTATCCGGGATACATTATTGCTGGTGCGAGAGAGCTTCGTCAGCATTGCTGCGCAAAGGTTTTGTATATCGGCGAGACCTGCAACCCTAAGCAAAGCATGAGCGGTCTGCACATTCATCTGGGCCGCAATGCCCCCGTTCCGATGCGGCCATATCTTACCTCAGCTGCGGTCGAGCAGTTGCAGGGCAGACTCTTGGCCTATCGTTCGTTCAACCGTGAGCGTATTGACTTCTTAGAAGTTTCACCGGGGGAACTTCAGCCTGAATTTGACGTGATCGCTCGCCGTCTCGGAGCGGTCATTGTAAATGACCCTGCGCTGCAGCTGCGCCTGATTGAACTCCTGAAGGGCTGGAGCGAAGAGACGCGCGCAGAACGTGCCTCTGGAATCGAGGCCACGGTTTTGACAGCAGTTTTGACTCTCGCACATGGCAATGATCCCCAGGCCTATGTACGGGAGATTACAGCTGTTGCGAACCAGCTCAGAATCGAACAGGGCGAAGCTTCGAAGCTGAGTAACGAAAAAATCGGACACGCGCTTCGTAAGCTAGGACTCCATACGCGCCGTGATATGAAAGGTCGCGGGCTCGTCTTCGATCGATCAACACAGCTTTTCGTGCACGAGTTGTGTCTTGAGTACGACGTACTGCCGACTCCTCCCGAATGCGGTTACTGTCATAAGCTGCAAACGCCAGAATGGGATTGATTTATGAAGGTTATGACAGTTATGACGGTTAGGGCGCGCCTCAGCTGTGAGCCCACGACGATCAACGGGTTCTTGTGCGTACAATTTCACCGAACGCGCTGCTCATTGTCGCCGTTTTAGCTAGACCGCTCGTTTCACACCTCGTCGAGTTCTTTCCACTTTGCAATTATGCTGAAGTCTTTCGGACTTATGGTATCGTCCTGCGCGCATGGGGCACCTCCCATAGTTGTTGAAACCACAACCGATCTGCATGATTGTTGAAACACTCCACTCCCCATTCGCGGAGGATGATATCCAGATCGGTGCCGCCGAAGAACCCGCTGTACCGATGTCATCATCTTTGGACAACTACCGAGAATTGCTGTCATGCCACGGATAGGGATGCGATGTTTCGCAACTA
>DATJWZ010000627.1:0-1338 GCA_035500795.1 Candidatus Eiseniibacteriota bacterium
TAATCTGCTGCATTTCATCGCAGACTGCATGGAACAGACTGCCGAAGGTCCGGGGATCGGCGTTTGTCCTCTTCACCAACTCCAGCATGATGTAGCGGCAGCAGACCAGCGTTGCATGAGCGACCAAGGCGTCGAAGGAGCAGCTCTGGAATTCCTTGGCCAGATTCAGAAACGACTTGGCCATCTTGAAGAACACCTCGATGTCCCAGCGTCGCCCGTAGAGCCTGATGATCTCTTCGGCGGTCAGGTCCGTGTCGGTGGAAAGAAGCGCCAGCCACTTCTTTGAGCTCCGGTCGCGGACGAACACGATCTTCGCCAGCACCGGTACATCATGGTCATCATTGCCGATGGTTACTGCTACCTCAGCCAGCACCTTGGCCCGACCGCAGCGCTTGCGAACAGATTTGTACAGCTCTTTCAGGGTAAGGGGCCACCCTTGCAACTCATAGGTGACAGTACCGGTGTCCTTGAGCATGCAGATGGTGTGCATTCCCGTGGCCTTTATCCTTCTTATGGTGGCAGGATAGGCAAACCAGCTGTCAACGAGCAGATGTCTGGCCTTGGTCCCTGCCGTCATGGCCAGAGTAACCATGTCTACCAGCACGTCGGTCGCTTTCCTCATGCTCTCCCGACGACGCTTGTAGCCGTTGGTCCGTCTGTCGATACCGGCGCGCATGGGGGCAAGGCGGTTATCCTCCTTGGCGGAACTGAGCATTGACAGCATCATGGGGACAAAGCTGTTGCCGTCTGACCACCCAAGGGTGAGCATCCGGTAGCCCCGCACATAGCGACCGGTGTTATGGTCATGCACCCGCGCTAGGAGTTCAACCCGCTTGCTCCGATCACGGTTATACAGGGTGTCATCGGCAATCAGTACCTTGGTTGTCGTCTCATCAGTCAAGGGGAGCAGCTTCTGGACGATAACCCGCGTGCTGAGCAAGAGCAGAAAACGGTGCCAATTGGCGGTAACCGAGTTCAACAATCGATATGCACTGTCTTTACCAATGCCGGTAGATGCATCTGGGGTCTCCAGTAGGCGATACAGATTTTTACCGGTAAAGGCGAGCGCAAGCAGGAACTGGAACAAGGTGTCGAGGCTTACACCCTTTGATTTCCGGATGTTGCTTTGCCGAAGTAACTGGCCGAGGTTCTCATTATGAAAGAACGAATTTATTCTGTTTTCTACCGCGGCAATACCTGCTACAATCTGTGTCATAGCGTCGCCTTTCTGTGTTAAATGGGTTTATGTGAGAGTAAAGCCATTTTAATACAGTTTGCGACGCTATACTACTTATAATTACAGTATGTTACACATTTTTACCAACTGCGAAAGTTGAG
>DATJWZ010000628.1:0-1245 GCA_035500795.1 Candidatus Eiseniibacteriota bacterium
TTCCGCTATATCAAAGACGATGCGGCCGATAATCACGCGACCGCGCTCGACGTAGCGAATGCGATCCACGGTCTGGGCAATGTCGCTCAGCAGCGCGGTGACTTTGCGGATGCAATTGACAATTACAAGCTCGTCACCACCATGCTACCGGAACATTACTACGCCTGGCATGACATGTTCGGCTGCTATGTGGAACTGGCGAGAAAGGGAGATGTGAATGTGCCCGCAATGCGCAATGCGTTGGATCGCCTGAAAGAAACCGGAACAGGCAAGCCCGGGCTAGGAGCCGATTACATTGCTCAACTCGAAGGCATGCTGCAACCCTACGAAAAGGGGAAACCGGCTGCACCTGCCGGTCGCAAGCCCCGAATCAGTGGCGCGCAACGCTGAACCACCTGATGTCGCGTTGCAATGCACCCCTTACGAGAACTTGAATATATTCACCGGAGGCATGGGCTCTCGGTTCAGAACGATCTCGATGAGAGTCGTGGTAAACGGAAAAAACAGAGAGAAACTTCCCGGCTTGCTTCCATCGAAATCGGAAATGTCCAGATCGACCGGCCCAAAATCAGGAGTGGCCCCTTCCGCCACATTCGACCCGTATCCCTGATATCCCACAAGTTGGGTCCCGCTCTTCGCGATGATGCGCGCGATCAGGCGCTTGCCTTCGATCTTTCCCTTCAGTTCATCCAGTTTCACATGGAAGCAACGAAAGCTGTTATCGGCGGCGAAAGGATGGACATCCTTTTCGAATTCGGAAATTGAAGTCTCCGTTCCGTCCGCAGCGCGCGCAATAATCTCTATGGAGTAATCGATGATTGGACTGCCATGATTGTCTCTGGCCCGCACCACGAATTGTTGCCAGTTTTGTCCTTGTAGCTTGGCCCTACCCTGTCTGACGACATCGGAATTGGCGACGAGATTCTGATGAAAGTTGTCAAAATCAGCTTTGCTATTAACATCCAGAGCTTTCAGGACTAGAGCAACCAAGCCGTCCGGAGGCACGCTCATAATCTGGTTGTGGTGCACCCCTGCGATGGGAATCATCGGAATATCGATCAAGTTGCTGAAGTCCGATGACTGAACTCCGCCTTTGGCGACGCCCAAGTTCAGGGTAATCTTGCGGGTATTCAGGGCGACGCCCGACCAGCGAACCACACCATCGGTACCTTCCTGTTCCGTCTTCAGGAAAATCTCGGCGAGCGTGCCGTAGTCGTTGGTGCCGTCGAATATGAAGACGTAAGG
>DATJWZ010000629.1:0-2583 GCA_035500795.1 Candidatus Eiseniibacteriota bacterium
CGCGTTTGTGGACATCATGTACAGCATGTTGTCCACGCCGTTCATCTGCTGCTCAATGGGCGTGGCAACGGACTGTTCAATCGTCAGGGCATCTGCACCCGTATACGTCGTCGAGAGGTTGATTTGCGGCGGAACAATGTCGGGAAGGTTGGCGACGGGCAGCTTTGTCATTGCCACCACGCCTCCGATGACCGTGAGGATCGCTATGACGATGGCAACGATGGGTCGCCCGATGAAGAATTTAGACATGACTACTTCTCACCCGGGAGTGCGTTTGCCTGAGTGTCTTTGTAAGGTGCAGGTGCGACGGTCACGCCCGTCTTCACACGTTGCAATCCATCGACGATTACGTTCTCGCCCACCCCAAGTCCGGACTCGACCACCCACATGTCATGAAACTGTGGACCGAGCTTCACGGTCTTAATGGTTACCTTATTGTCTGAGCCAACCACTGCTACCTGATAGACACCTTGCAGTTCGGCAACCGATTGCTGAGGGATCAGAAGTGCATCCTTCCGCACTTCTGTCACGGCCCGAACCCGCGCGTATTGGCCCGGGCGAAGAACGTTCCCGGGATTTGGAAATTCTCCTCGTACTTGGATTGTACCTGTGCGCGTGTCCACTTCACGGTTCACGAAAAGGACCTGACCACGCTGCGGAAATATCGTCCCGTCTCCTAATATCAATTCCAGGTTCTTTGCCTTTTCGGCTCCCCCTCGCCTGAATCGCAGGTACTCCTGCTCCGCAACATTCACGTCCACATAAATCGGATTCACGTTGGAGACCGTGGTCATAACCGTGTTGGGAGTTATCAGGTCCCCAATCCCGACCTTGGCGACGCCCGCAACTCCGGAAATGGGCGAAGTCACCGTTGTCCAGCCCAGATTCAGATTGGCATTGTCCAGAGCGGCCTGGTCCGCGTCAACCATCGCCGTCGCTGCTCTTTGCGCACTTTGCGCTTTATCCAACTCGGACTGGCTGACCGCTCTTTGCGCGACCAAGGGCGTATAGCGCCTCACATCAATATCGGCTTGGGCTAAGGCGGCGCGTGCTCGATCGAGAACACCTGTTGCTTGCTCGACGGCTGCCTGCGCCTGACGCTTATCGAGCTGGAACATTGCCTGACCTTTTTCTACGAACGCACCTTCTTGATACAGGCGGGTAAGGAGAAAACCTTCGACCTTGGGTCGAATATCCGCATCGATATTGCCAGCCATTGTTCCTACCCATTCGTGTTGGATCTCCACATCCTTCTTCACCACCGGCGTAACCGTAACACCCGGCGGTGGGGGGGCTGGTTTCTCTTCCTTGGAGGAACATCCGGCGAACGCCACAGATAAGAGAACTAAGACACAAAGAAGTTGCGCCGGGCAAGAGAAGTAGCTGGAAAACACCCGCCTATTTAATGACGCGAGGGCGGCAGTGGACGTTGGCTTGAACTCCGGCCACAAAGGGTCACGCCATTCCGATTTGGTATTCATTCCATTCGCCTCCGGACTGCATCGGCCGTCAGGCCTCGGCCACACATCGTCCTCATCAATAACAGAGTCGGTCCCACTTCAACCGCTCACCGGTCGTGTTGACTTTATATCTCATCGAAGACGATCGCACCTAGGAAAAACCCTAGTTGGACGCGGCCCGATTCGTCAGTGTGCGCAACCAGTTTCTTTTAGTGCCCATGCCAGACACGTCCGCATTCGATCATTGACGGTTTTCCACCTGCGATGGACGGGATGACTTATTCATCTCGGCGGGAGCCCCGCCAGAGATCCAGGAATGGTGTGTAGGCCCGCTGCAGATAGCCGATGAGGAGTGCGGTCGACCAACTCAACATCAGTACACCAACCAGCGCTTCGATACCTCCCAACATCCGGTATTGCGCGTTGAGCACGACGTCCCCGTAGCCCACCGTCGAATACGTGATCAGGGAAAAATAGATGGAAGTGCGAAGATCAGCGAAGCAACCCTCCTTAAAAAACAGAACTGCCCATAGCGCTACTTCCACCATGTGGAGCAGAAGGAGGGCCAGGACACGGATCATCACTCCCCAGGTGAGTGGAAGGAACCGGGACCGCCCGGACCTAAAGTCCTGATACTTCACGGTGCCCCAAAGCAAGAAGAACGTTCCCACCGAATGAATGGCCACAGTGCTGACGATCAGCACGATAGAGAAGGCGACTAATGAGACCGGCAATGCTTCCATAAGGAAATCCTCGAACAGAAAAAACGGAAACCCAGGTGGAACATCGAGAACTCATTTCGTGTCAGGTGGCCACCAGCGACCGATGTGGGCTTGCGCTCGTTCTATCATTCTCGATGATCCTAAAGAGCCCTAGAGTCAACGGCACTGAGAGAATTGCACCTACTGGACCGATCAAATATCCCCAGCCGAGTAGCGAGAGCGTGACATTCATCAGCGATACGTCGAGATCCTTCTTCAACAGGATCGGTTTCAATACGTTCTCGCCTAACATCTCTGTCATAACCAGGCACGCGAACACGAGCAATGCCCTCTTCCACCCAAACATCAGGAGTGCCAGCAAAGTGGGTGGTACGAGTGCGATCAGGAATCCTATGCTCGGA
>DATJWZ010000630.1:0-13087 GCA_035500795.1 Candidatus Eiseniibacteriota bacterium
CTGCTTCAAATACTGCTTCAACGGCTGCGCCGGCGTTCCCCAGAATGCCTGCCCCTTACCACGCAGGATCTTATTCGGCAGAACTCCACCCTGCCCACCGAGCATCACACCTTCTCCAATCCGGGCATGCTCGCCAATACCCACTTGTCCCCCGAGTACTACGCCATTTTCGATCACGATACTGCCCGACAACCCTGTCTGAGCCGCAATGACAACATCTTCCCCAATCTGGCAGTTGTGCCCGATGTGCACCAGGTTGTCGATCTTCGCTCCTCGCCGGATGCGTGTCTCATCAAGCGCACCGCGGTCGATCGTCGCGTTGGCACCGATTTCGACGTCGTCCTCGATTATCAATCGTCCAACCTGCGGGAATTTTTCATAGCGACCGGTCTGGCGATCGCGCACGTAGCCGAAACCGTCGCTTCCGAGAACGGCACCAGCATGTACGATGACCCGATCGCCGATTCGGGTGCCGGGATAGATTGTCACATTGGGATAAATTTCGCAGTCGCGTCCGATCGTGACTCCGGCCCCAATGGCGCATCCCGAACCGATTCGAGTGCCTTCACCGACCTCGACGTTTTCCTGAATGACTACTCGCGGTCCGAGGCAGGCATGGGTCCCAATCTTTGTCGTCGCATGAACAACCGCACTGGGATGAACTCCCGCTGCATCGCTCACACTATCGCGCAGCAACCGCGCTGCCCGGGCAAACGCGAGCTTCGGATGCTCGCTGATCAACAAGACGCGGTTTGGAGCTGACGTTGCAAAACTGCCCGCGATGATTGCACCTGCCGCGCACGCCAGTGCTTCCACGAAGTGCTTTTCATTCTCGACAAATACGAGGTCTTGAGCAGTGGCCGATTCGAAGCTGGCAACGCCACTGATCTCAACATCACCTGGCCCGATGAGGCGTGCGCCAGTGGCCTCTGCGATTTGGCGGGAAGCAACCTTCATCGCTGACACTGTATAGCAGGTGACCGAGGGAAGGAAATAAGGTCCGGCTAGAACTTCTCGACCGCTTCGGTGTCTGAGGCCCCGGTAGGCGTGCAGGTCGTCGCGCCCTGACACATGATGAACGTGCCGGTGTTGACCGGAGTGCAGGAAGAATCCGCACTTGCACCCGGTTTCAAGGTCCAATTTCCAACCACGCTGCCAGCACTCAGCGTACCGGTGGTAGTGGTTGTACCGTTCGACGTTCCTGTAATTGTTCCGGTAAGCGCCAAGGCGGTCCCGGTCCCAGCCGCGGTAATCGTCAACGTAAAGGGTCCGCTGACCGTTCCCGCGTTGGTCGTACTGAGGGTTGCCGTACCGGACTCAGTCGTCGTATTAAGTCCCGTTTGAAAACACGAATTTTGATTGAAGAAGGACAAACCCGTAATATCAAGCGGCCCGGTATTGTTTACCGAGAAGGAAACGACAAAATTC
Organism: Candidatus Eiseniibacteriota bacterium; assembly: GCA_035500795.1. GTDB lineage: Bacteria > Acidobacteriota > Terriglobia > Terriglobales > Acidobacteriaceae > Sulfotelmatobacter. Next base: position 1,429 of record DATJWZ010000630.1, read on the forward strand.
AGAAGACTGGCCTGCCCCGTCCCATTGATGAGCTGCGCTTCCCAATTGCCGTTGGTTGATGTAGTTGGGTTCTGTGTTGTGGAAGTCGTATTGCCGCCACAGCCGCAAACGGCTATTTCCAACGCCAGCACGATCAAAATCGCGAGCTTCTTCATGTACCTTCCTGATTTTGGGGTCACTAAGAGAATAGAGAGATGCGGCTAGAGCCGTCAATGGATGTAAGGGCGGCCAACTGTTTCGGTCCTGTCCTGACAACTCGCCCCAGGTGGCATCAAAACCCCAGGCTTGGCTTGGTAGCCATCGTACCTGGACTCAAGCCCTTGTCATGGTGAACGTACCTGAACCGGAGCACCCAGCCTCCCCAGTCAGGTTCAGCTTCCCGAGATATTCGCTCCCCTTTGCTTTCCAGAAAGCGTCAACATGTTCTGTGAGGGTGGCTTCGACTGGAGGCCCATCGAGAACAATCCGTTTGGACTGCTGGCCAAATCTGCGCCAAATGTGACAGACCCGGTTTCCGTTTCACCATCGGCAAAACATGACGAGTCCGTCGTGAGACTGAAATTCGAAAACGTCAGCAAGCCATTCCCATCGGTGGCCAGTGATGTACCAAACTGAAACATCATAGCTTTATCGCTACCGACTAAGGTCGCATTCCACGTCCCGTTGACATTGTTCGCAGCAGGATGATTCAGATTCGAGTTGCTCGAGCCGCTTCCGATCAAAATCACGCCCAACAATAGCAGTAACGCAAGCTTGAAATGCCTCATCCAAGTTCCCCGCATTCAGGCAGGAAGGGCGCCTAAGCTAGATGCGGGAACAGTGAATTTTGGCAACTACTGGCGAATACCGAGGTGGGTCTGGAACGAATTTAATTATGTCAGTCCATGACGATACCCCATGAATCCTACGATCATAAACACCAGCGAGATTCCAATCAGAAAGCCCGAAATCGATTCCGTGTACTCTCCATGGCTCAGATTGTGTAGCAGCAGTCCACTCGCTAATAACATCAGCCCGATCGGCACGAGCCGGCTCATGTTGCGACGTGACACATGTCCTCCTTGTCTCGATCATTCGATTCAAGCTGGGACGCTGGCATGGGCGCTCGCGCCACACACTATGCGCCTCGCTTCGATTTCAACTCCGTCAACAACTGCTCGATGCGGTCCTGCTTTTCGAGCGCGGCCAGCCGCTCTTCGATGTTGTCGGCGGCAAGCTCCGACTTGGCCTGGCTTACCGCCTCGGAGTGCGCAACTTTATGCTTCATGCGATCGAAGGCTGCCGCTTTCGACCCGTCGCCAGACGCCAAGCGCGCGTCACTAGCCTTGCTGACGGCACGCGCCCGCCGGTGTTGCGCGATCAGCAGATCGGCTTTCGCTTGCGCTTCGGTCAGCTTCTGCTCGAGCTGCCTCAGAGCCACCTTTAGATTTTCGACCTGCGCCTTCTGATCCGTAACTTGCTGCGCAAAGCTGTCGCTCAGTTCCCGGTAGCTTTCCACGCGATGCAATGACGCGCGCGCCAGATCATCTTCCTTCTTGTCGACGGCCAGCTCGGCTTTGCGCATCCATTCCGCAATTTTGTCAGCATTCTCTTTCTGCTTTTTCTCGAGCAGATGCTGGTCGGCAATCGCGATCGCCACCTGTGTCTTGACCTGCAGAAGCTGGTTCTGCATGTCGAGAATGACTTGCTTGATCATCTTCTCAGGATCTTCGGCCTTGTCGATCAGGTCGTTAAGATTGGCTCGAACTAACGTTGCAACCCTCTCTAGTAATGCCATAGTGGACTCCCTTCTTTAGCTTTCCAGCCCGTAGCTTCTGGCCCTCGGCTACAGACTTCCGTTAAGGACCCTCTTTCCATTTACGACGGTCTCTGTTCCACTGCCGCTGCATGAGAGCGATGTATCGCCGCGCAGTGCGGACACTCTGGTTGCTTGGGGCGCCGCATGGACACACCCAACGCCACTCCTATGGCAATGCCAACGGCGAGCCACACTCCCATCTGCCCCGTAATCGCCCCCAAGACCGCTCCCAACGCGGCTCCGAGTGCGATCGTCACTCCCCCGAATTTCTGCTTGCTTGTCATAACTCACCTCTGGAGCCTCCGCTTGCCGGCTGCCGGGTTCCGGAGTTGATCGACCGGAGACCGAGGGCCGGAAGCCGGTAAGCGGGAACGAGCCCCGGCTCGTTCCCGCACCCCTCACTTACGCCTTCGGCAATTCGGGTGTCTTTGGAGCCTTGTCGCCAATCTGCCGGATCTTCCCTAACAAATCCGACAGCGGCATGCCCGAAAGCGTTTCGAACAATGCCGGCATCTGCGCCGCCATTTTTGTGATGTCGCCAGTGATCTTGTTCATCCCCGCGGAATCGCCGTTTCCTGTCGACACGATCGTGATCTTGTCGACATTCGAGAGCGGCATCGCCAGCGCCTTCACGACTTCCGGCATACTGGTAAACAGTTTGTCGATCACAGCCGCCTGGTTGTATTCCTGATACGCCTCAGCCTTGACATTCATCGCTTTCGCCTCGGCTTCACCTTTTTTGAAGATGATCTCGGCTTCGGCTTCACCCTGCTGACGAATCGATGAAGCATGACCTTCGGCTTCAGCCATCAACCGCGCCTTTTCAGCGTTCGCCAAGGTTTCAATGCGCTGACGCTCGATCTCGGCCTGCTTCAGCACCGTTGCGATCAGCTCCTTCTCGCGACGGTTGATCTCAGCCTCTTGCACCTTCACCTGCTGCTCTTTTTCGACCTGCTGCACCTTCACCTGCTCAGCGACCACCTGCTGCTGCATGATGTTGGTCTGGATGTCGTACGCCTTGTCAGCTTGCGCCTGCTGGCGTTTCGTGACTTCGAGGAACTGCGCCTTCTTGACCTCGAGGTCGCGCTGCGCTTCTGCCTGCTTCGCCATCGATAGCGTTTCGGCCAAAACCCGCTCCTGATCGGCCTGGGCTTTGGCAACGGCCGACTCCCGCTGCGCCAATGCGCGCTTGATCGCCGTATCACGATCGGCTTCGGCCGCGGCAACGTCGGCGTCACGCTTGATGCGCGCGACATCCGGCCGGCCCATGTTAGTGATGTACTCGTTCTTATCGCGTACTTCTTTAATCGTGAACGAGATGACTTCCAGTCCCATCTTGTTCATGTCATCGGCGCACGTAGACCGCATGCGGTCGGAAACCATTTCCGGCTGCTTTACGATCTCTTCGACCGTGAGTTGTCCGATGATGCCGCGCAGGTGCCCTTCCATCACCAGCCGGATTAATCCCTCGCGTTCCTGATCCGTCTTTGTAAGAAACTGCTCGGCCGCGGTACGGATCGATTCGTCGTCCGATTTCACCTTGATTTGCGCGACCGCTTCTACCGTTACCGCAACGCCTTGCTTGGTGTACAGATCCTGCTGCGGAGCCACGTCGAACGACATCAACTCAAGGGAAAGCCCGCGACAGACCTGGAACATCGGCATCACGATCGTGCCGTGTCCTTTTACGACCCGCGTCCCGCCGACACCGTACACAATCAGCGCTTCATGCGGTCCGGCTTTGCGATAAATTCCCGCAACGCCACGGATGAGAAAAAGAATCACCATCACGCCAAGTGCGGCGAAAATCCAAATGACCGCCACGTGGGAAAGTCCTTCGAACATAACGCCTCCTGTTACGAATGCAGCTGAAAAACCAGTTGTCCAGAGTCACTGCGCGCTGGGGAAATTGTGCCCACCAACTCCGAATGGGCTGCCTGCGCGTTCAAATTGAACTTGACGATCGAGTAATTCCCATACCAGCAAAAGCCCACGACAACGTACGAAATCACTAATGCCGGCCATACTGCGGCTGGCTTCAAGTACAGAATCGTCAGCGTTGCGACTGTAAACACCACGAGCATGACGACCAGGATTCCAAGTCCCAACTGCAGCGCTCCTTCACGACTCGTGAATCCATTCGCCCGCCAGTTCGCGTCGAAGTGCACCGCCATGCGCACCGGCAATTGATCCCACACATGCCAGTAAGTCCAAGCCGATGTGGGAAGCGCCAGCCACAGCACCAGGATCGCCAATTTGTGCCACCCGCGATTCATGATCAGCTCCAATGCAACGTCTAACTCCGTGTCTTCTCGTCTGCGGAAGCCTCGTCAATCTCACCCGACATCTCGCTCCAAAGGCGAACGTAGGCAATTCCCCTCTCGTATCGTGTCACCACGACTTCGGCTCCCTTCGTCATCGCGGACCCGTCATCGCTCCGCGCTCCACACACGCGCCTCGTTCCCATCTGCGAGTAAATCAATTCACCGGTGCCACCCTCACGAATCGGAATGGACAACTTGCCCAATACACCAACCATCTCGAAATCCGCCGGATCAAGAAATTCCTGGTCCGACATCAGGAACCTGGTCAGAAAGAAAAAAATGATCGCTCCTCCCACCATCCCCGCCAGCACCGCGAGAAACAACACCGACCCGACCCAAATCGCGGAGAACCGTGTCAGTAGATATCCCGTTCCACCGAACCACGCCAGAAACGCCGCAATCGACGGCGGATTGAACGGCGACACCGTCGCATGACCGTGCGCCTGCCCAGCCCCTTGCTGACCGGCTCCATGACCGCTCGTCGCCGGACCATTCGCTACCGGTCCATGCGCCATCGGCAGATGTCCGACATGACTGTGGAAGTGCGGCAAGTGCAGCCTGCCTAACCGCGAATGCCCGAACACAAACGACAAGAAGCTGAAGCAGAATCCAACCGCGAAACAGATCAGGTAAAAATCAGACCAGGTCATCGCACTCGCCTCCCTTCCCCATTTCGCTCACGATGCTTCTCTCCCGCAGCCAATTCCGGGCGCAGCGCATCGAGCAGACGATCCGCCAATCCCGGCGTGTCAAGAATCGCCCCCAACAATAAAAAGCAGCGTCGCGTATCTTTCTCCCGAGCGGCCTTGATTAAAACGTTGCTCACCTCAGGATCGCTCGCAAAACGTTCCGACCCTTGCAGCAGCCATACATCAAGTTGCCCCTCGGTCGTACGCAGGTCCGATGTCAACTCGGCGTGGTAACCCTCCGGGTCGTCCACCAGAAATCCGGGATGGACCTTAAAAAACTTCGCCAGCAACCCACGCGACGATTGCGTCATATGGGGGCGCGTTCCGTTTTCGATCTGCGACAGGTACGACTGGCTGAGCCCTTTGCCCTTCGGCATCTCCTCGCGAATTGCTCTCACCAGTTCGAGTTGCGTCATCGGACGGCCCAAACCGCGAAGCGATCCCTCCACTTCGCGCAGGTACCGGATTTTTTCGCCCAATTTCATTGCTCTAAGTCAATTTCAAATTGTGATATTTATATTGCGATTTGCAATTTATGTCAAGATTTGTATGCGCCATTGTTTCAATTACTTAGCGGGATGATGGAATAACCAAAAACAAAAAATGCCCCCGGGAATCATCCCGGGGGCGTTCGAGCTTCCCTCTCGAAAAATGCCTGCCGCTCAGACAGGCAAAGGCGAACCGACTAGCGCTTGCGGGCGTTGTGTTTGTCGTTGTAGATCTGCTTCGACACCTTGTTCTGCTGCTTGTTGACCTGCGCCTTCTCCTGCGCAGTCAGCTTGCCGCCGTTCGCAGCGCGGTCGTTCCGGACTTCATTGTTAATCTTGGCTTCCTTGTTCTCGAGATTCCTCGTCTCACCCGCAGTCAACTGGCCGCTCTTCACGCCCTGTGCGATGCGCTGCTGCTGGTTATATTGACGCTGTCCGACTTCGCTCTTGGGCGCCGTGTTTTGCGTGGTGGAGTTGTGCTTATCGTTATAGATCTGCTTCGACATGGCGTTTTGCTGCTGATTGATAGCCTGTTTGTCGGCCTGCGTCAGCTTGCCGCCATTCACCTGCCGCATGTCGCGCTCTTCCTGATTAACATTCTGCTCACCCTTTTCCAGGCTCTTCGCCTCGCCGGCGGTGAGTTGGCCGCTCTGCACGCCCTGCCCAATGCGCTCCTGCTGTTGGTCCTTGCGTTGGTTGATGGTCGGTGCCGACGCATTCGGATCGCTGCTCTGAGCCACGCCAGGCAGAGCGAGCGCAGCCAGTGCTGTGCTAAGCAGTGTGATCTTGATCATGTTCTTCATAGTGTTCGTCTCCGTCGTTCGATTTCGTAATGCTCTAGCCTCATTGGGCACGAGAGATGAAACCCACGGTGTCAAGAAATGTTGCGGGCCAGTTATCTTGTTAGGAATAAGCAGGTTAGACAAGATAGCTCGCAGCTGTTGGATTGTGGGCGTTAGAAAGGCTTTGCAGTCAATAGCCTCGCTCTGGTGCTAGTGGCAAAACGCTTACAGTCCGACTTCAATCCGCGAGCGCGGATCAAGATAGTCGCGCAACGCGTCGCCGATGAAGTTGAAACTCAGAACCGCGAGCATTACGGCGAGTGCGGGAAAAAGGACGAGATGCGGCGCGTCGAATAAATGTGCGCGGGCGTCGTTTAGCATCGTTCCCCAGCTCGCCGTCGGCGGCGGAACTCCGAGTCCAAGAAAACTCATCGTTGCTTCAGCAAGAATGGCTCCAGCCATTCCGATTGCGGCCTGCACAATCACCGGCTGAATAATATTCGGGAGAATGTGACGCGCGATGATGCGCAGATCACTTGCTCCCAAAGCGCGTGCCGCTTCGACGAATTCACGTTCGCGCGCCGCGAGCACTTGTCCGCGAACCAGGCGCGCGTAACCAACCCATCCACCAAGAGAAAGCGCCAACACCAAATTGAAGATCCCGGGTCCGCGAAATGCGACGAAAGCAATCGCCAGTAAGATTCCTGGAAAAGACAGGAACGCATTCATCACTACGACGTTGACAAAGCGATCGATTCTCCCGCCGTAATATCCAGCAATCGAGCCGATGATGAGCCCGAGCGAAAGCGAGATCAGCACGACGCATCCGCCGACGAACATGGAAATCCGCGCGCCATACACGATGCGCGAAAGAATGTCGCGCCCGAGTTCGTCGGTGCCAAACCAGTGCGAGTGTGAGGGAGTGCTCAGCCGAATTGGCAGGTTGATCGAAGCAGGATCCTGCGGCGCAATCCAGGGAGCGAAAATCGCAAACAGGACGAAGATGACGACCAGCACGACTCCGATCGCTGCCAACGGATTATGGCGCGCGTTTCCGGCAACATGACGACTGAAGCTGCTGGCAGATGTCGACACTGCGGATATCTTATCCGTAGATCGCCTGAATTTCGAGACAACGCAGCTTGCTGCTTACGCTGCTTTCGGCATTTCGATCGGCTCGCGTCGCGTGTATGGCGGACGCACGATCAGCGGGATCGCCGCGCTGCACAGCATCACCACGCCAATCACTGTCAGCGCCTGCGCGTAGCGTCCTGTACTTTGGCGGATGTTGGCAATCAGCATCGGGCCGAAGACACCGGCGAATCCCCATGCGGTGAGCATCAGTCCGTAAATCGAGCCGACGTTTTCCGCGCCGAAATAGTCGGCGGCGAAGGCAGGCATCGTGCCAAATCCTCCTCCATAGCAAAGCAGCACGACGAAGCACAACACGGTAAAACCCGAGAAGCTCGAGACTCGCGGCAGCGTGAGGAATACAATGGCCTGAATCACAAACATCGACAGGAAAACCCAACGGCGTCCAATCAGATCGGAGAACCATGCCCAGAGAAATCTTCCGCTGCCATTTGCGATCGAGATGATGCCGACAAGGCCCGCTGCAACAGCAGCGCTGACTCCGGTGATTTCCTGGGCCATCGGAGCAGCTTGCGAGATGATCGAGATTCCCGCGGAGGTGTTCAGGAACAGCAGCGCCCACAATGCATACCACTGCCAAGCTCGCATCGCTTCGGGCAGCGTGTAGGTTTTTGTGGACCGTTGCTTTTGCTGCGTGAGGCTGGGAGTCCATCCGGCAGGACGGTAGTTTGGCGGCGGATCTTTCATAAAGAGCGCCGGAATCGTGACTGCGATGAAGTATGCGATTCCGAGGATCGCAAACGTGCGCAAGACTCCGACGCTGATGATCAGCCGGCTCGCAATGGGTGCTGTAATGAGCGCTCCTGCACCAAATCCGGCGACCGCGATGCCGGTAATCATCCCTCTGCGATCCGGGAACCATTTCACCAAGGTTGCAACCGGCACAATGTAGCCGAGTCCAATCCCGATTCCTCCAAGCAGGCCGTAGGAAAAATACAACCAGTACAAATGATGAGCGGAGAAGCTGGCGAGAAAAACGCCCGCGCCATAAAAGATTCCTGCTGCGATCGCGACATTTCGCGGACCGGAGCGGCGCATCCACAAGCCTCCAACAAACGAAGCAAAGCCCAACGTAAAGATGGCGATCGTGAACGCCAACGTGACTTGCGAAATCGTCCAACCGAAAGCTTTGGTGAGCGGGATACGGAACACACTCCAGGCATAGACGGCGCCGAGAGCGATCTGAATAATGACTCCAGCAACTGCGATGGACCAGCGATTCGTTTCGGAAGATGAGCTTGGCATTGGAGTGAGATTCGGGTCCTTCGTCCCGTGTTGCAGACGACCGAAATGCAGCTTGAGTTTATGGTCCGCTAAGTGCAGCGAGTCCCAATTCGGGAGCGGGTTACTTTTTTAGTTAAGGGTACCCCTCCCCTGGGGGTCTAATTGAATCATGAAGTTAGGGGAAAATTGCAGAAAAATCCAAGGGCGAGAATAAGTTACGGGCAAAATCTTCCATTTAAAGCACTTAGCTAGCTGCCGACCTAACCCGTCCGGCAGTTCTATCAATACTCTTAGCCTGCACGAATGCAGAGTCAAGAAAATTCGAGAACAGGTGTGAGATCGATTCCCATTTTGGGAATTGGTGTTTGCGCCCAATGAAACCTTAAGAAATTCTTCGCTCCACATCGTTTGCTGCCGAGCTGTGCTTTATAGCAGTTCGTGTCCCAAAATCTTCTCACCACAGAAAACACAGAGGTACACAGGAAAGTCAGCCGACAGTTCAACCCTTCGGGTCATGTACTGAGGTAGGGTTTGCCGACTGCGACATCAAAGGTATCTTCGATCGAGTTCCCACGGGCTCTGCGCGGGAACAGAATTCAACGGGAAGAGGGGACCATGAAGAAATTTCTTGCGGTTTTGACACTGGCTCTCGCATTTGGCGCGGGAGTGCTTTCGGCGCAAGTTCGCGACTGGCACGATCTGGAGTCAGTTCATAAACACATCAGCGAGGCGATTGGGGAGATGGAACGCGCCCGCGCCGCGAATCATTACGACATGGACGGCCATGGAGTACGGGCTGAGGAACATCTGCGGGCAGCAGAACGCGAGCTGGATATGGCAGTGCACGCGTCGAGACGCTAAGCCGCTGTACAAGTTTCAACTGAAATTAACAGGGACGTAAGAGATCAGAACACTCTTGCGTCCCGTGCTTTTTGTGCGGTTGGGTAAACCTCACTTGAAATCGAAGTGAGCGAGGTTCATATTGCCTTCGCTGACGATGTGAACCGTGATCACACTCTTCCCTGCCGGCAAGTGAATCTCCGCGATCTTTTTCGCCAAGTTCCAGTGATGCCACTGCCGCCATGCAATCGGATCGGCGTCGTTGAAGGTGGATGGAATTTTCAGTTCGCCGGTCGCCGGTTCTCCGTTCACGTCGAGAGAAATTGTTCCGCCGAGGCGTGATGTGTAGAGCAGATCGGCGCTGTAGACGCCCGAGCGCGCAACTTCAACAGTGATGTTGAACCATTCGCCGGGTTCAGTCCATCCGACATATAGCTGGTTTTCCGGCGGCTGAACAGCATCGTACGGACTGTTGTCGATCTGATCGTGGAACTTGGTGTAAGAGGTGTCGACGGCCTCGTCTTTTCGAAATTCGTTGAGATAGGTGCCGTCCGGGGGATTCAGGTTTCCACTGCCGTTGTTCTTGGTGTCCGTATCGTGGTAAGCGATGCCTTCGCCGCCGCGGTCGTAGTAGGCACATTCGACTCGGCCGGGAATCTTTTGCGGGCGGCCGTGATATTGGCTGTCTTCGTAGGGGATGCCTTGATAGTGTTTGAGGAAGTCTTTCCGGGAGTTCGATCCAGCAGGCAAAGCAAAGAGAAGCGATAGCAAAAGGAGACCGGAAGAGGTACGTGATTTCACTATTTTCATTTTCACGATACTTCTCGGCAGGATTCCGCGGCTCTGGCAATATCCTCTAACGTATCAATGTCGTCGGCTCCCACCAATCCAAGTAAGTAGGCTGCTGCGATTCTCGTTCTCGTGTCTGCTTTGTTGAGAAGGCTAAGGTACTGCTCTTTTCCTTTACTGATCGACTCCTTGGTTGCCGCGACCCACTGCAATTCCCGTTCTAACTGTTGCTTGAAGTCGGGCTTGTTTACGATTGGTCCGGACATCTCTAGGTGCTGATGCACATCCCAATAAGATCGGCCTGAATACAGAAGTGCGAGATATACAGGGATTTCCTGCTTGTCAATCGTAAGCGGATGTTCGAGTAGGCGTAGGAAAATCGGCACTGCGTAAGCGGTTGCTTCGTAAATTGTCCCTTGATGCCAAAGGTTCCCACGAAGCTCATACCAAGAATCGTTTCGGACTTTAGCATCGTGAGAAGTCAGTGCGCGGATCAAGGCAGGTACATCCGTGGCGGGCCCATACGCGTGCACGAGCTTCGCCCAGGGTATTTGGTCAACTGCCGAGAAGACCTCGTGAAAGTCCCCACTCACTGTCGGATCCTCGGATTGGCGACGGAGTAGAGGACATCAGTCAGGAAATTTACAGCGACGTAGGTCAATCCGATGGCGAGGATGCAGCCTTGCACGAGATAGTAGTCGCGGTTGGAGATGGCCTGGATGGTGAGGCGTCCGATGCCGGGCCAGGCGAAGATGGTTTCGGTGACGATTGCTCCCGCGAGCAGCGCGCCGAATTGCAGGCCTAGCACCGTCAGTACCGGGATCATTGCGTTGCGCAGGGCGTGGCGATAGACGACTGTGCGTTCGGGAAGTCCTTTGGCACGGGCGGTGCGGATGTAGTCTTGACTGAGTTCTTCGAGCATGCTTGTGCGGACCATGCGCGTGAGGATCGCAGCGAGAGCACTGCCCATGGTGATGGCCGGGAGAACCAGGTTGGCGAATGTTCCCGCGCCGGAGACGGGGAGCCATCCCAGCTTGATAGCGAAGAACAGAATCAGGATCGGTCCGAGAGCGAAGTTCGGGAACGAGAGGCCGAAGAGGCTGATGACGGAGAGGGCGCGGTCGTCCCAGCGATTGCGGCGGCAGGCGGAGCGGACTCCGGCGGGGATGGAAAGAACGATCGCTACGAAGAGGCTCGCCAGCGTGAGGCGCAGCGTGTACGGATAACGCTGTCCGAGAAGTTTGGTGACGGTCTGGTTGTAGCGGATGGAGCGGCCGAGGTCGCCATGAAGGACGCCTTTCCAGTAGCGGAGGTATTGTTCGCCGAGTGGAGCGTCGAGGCCGAAGGCATGGCGCGTGGCAGCGATGTCGGCCGGCGGCGCGCCTTCGCCGAGCATTTGGGCGATGGGATCTCCCGGGACGAGGTGGATTAGCAAGAAGACTAGGGACACGACGAGCCAGATGACTGGGAGAGTGTAGAGGACGCGTTGGAGGACGGTTTTCAGGGGCGGTCGTTGGTCGTTGGTCGTTAGTTGTTAGTCATCGGCCTTCAGTTGGTGCATTGCGAGAATGCC
>DATJWZ010000631.1:0-1420 GCA_035500795.1 Candidatus Eiseniibacteriota bacterium
ACCCGTAATTATCCGTCGATCGAGGACCAATCCCCTTATTCGCTATCAGCAAGTCCTCCCGACCAGCCCCCGCGCCGCTAACCCGTCGCACGAACACGCCAGAGTGGTTGCACAACACAAACAGGAGGTGTGTCCATGCAAGGGTCACGCATTGGAGTGGTTGTAGGCATGAGTGCGCTCGTTGTCGTTCTCCTAAGTACGTGCGCGGGTGTCGCTGGCCAAGCAGCAACTGGAGCGATTTCGGGGACGATAAACGATCAGCAGGGAGGAGTTATCCAGGACGCGACCGTCATCCTCCTGGACAGCTCCGCGGTCCGTGTAGCCCGTTCGCAGACTGACGAATCGGGTCGATTTACGTTTTCCGCCCTTCGTCCGGGAACGTACATCGTGGATGTAGAGCGGTCAGGTTTCTCAAGGGCCAGCGCGACGGTAAGCGTGACGGCTCAGGGTGAAGCCCATGTCACGATTGAAATGAAGGTCGCCGGCCCAGGCCAACAAATCACGGTGACCGCCGAACCAGGTTCGTTTCGTACGGATGATTCATCCGTTGCCACGAAGATGAACATTCCGATCAACGAAATACCCCAAGGCGTCGGAGTCGTGAACCAGACGCTGATTCAGAGCCAGCAAGATATTCAATTTGCGGACGCAGCTGAGAACATCAGCAGCGTGAATCGCGATGTACTGGCGGCTGGATCCATCGGCAACGCGCTAACAATCCGAGGCCTGCCGCTCAGCATTTTCAGTAACTATTACCGCGATGGCTTCACGTTTGATGGCATGGTTCCATCCGACATGACGGACGTCGATCGCGTAGAGATTCTAAAAGGTCCATCGTCGGTGCTATATGGAAGAGCGGCTTCGGGTGGCATCGTCAACCTCGTGACAAAGGAACCGCTTCCAGAGACTCGCGGAGACTTCTCATTGCAGGTGGATCGGTTCGGAAGTGTGCGTCCGACGATTGACGTTACGGGTCCACTCGGTGGTAGCGGCAAATTGTTTTATCGGCTCAATGCGGAATTCGCAGATTATTCCACCTTTCGTGATGACTACCACGATCGCCGTTATTTCGTGGCACCCGCCGTCACATGGACGCCAGATCAAGCCACGACCATACGGTTTTTGTTTGAGTACTTGAACGGGAGGACGACAACAGACTATGGAATTCCAGCTCTTGGCGATCGACCGGCTCCGGTCCCGATCAGCAACTTTTATGGAGAGCCTTGGCAGTACTCGACGCTGCAAAACACTCTCGGCAGTGTGGACTTTTCTCGCAATCTAACCAGCCGTTGGACCGTGCGGTCTCGATTCCGCGCCACGGCGACGAACTGGGATTACCTGGATGTCAGTACCGGTTACCTGCTGGATGACAATGAAACCCTCACGCGTTATTCCGAGAACGCACATTACCCGCTGAACT
>DATJWZ010000632.1:0-1019 GCA_035500795.1 Candidatus Eiseniibacteriota bacterium
CGAAGCACTCCAAAAGCGCCTGAAGGAACGAGCGCGCCGAACGGGTCTGCCCGTGAATCGTATTGTCCGCGAATCGCTCGAGTCCACACTCGAAAAAGACGAGCCTGCTTGGATGAAATATGCAGGCACTTTCAGTGGTCCTAGAGACCTCTCCTCGCGCAAGGGCTACTCGAAATCATGAAGGCGATCGCCGACACCGGATTCATCGTCGCCTTCAAAAATCGTACAGATGAACATCACCACTGGGCACTTGACGTGGCGCGTCAAATCGAAGCCCCAGCGCTAACCTGCGAAGCGGTGTTGTCGGAAGCAGCTTTTCATCTCAGATCAAGTGAAGCTGTCTTGACCCTTGTGGATATAGGCTTACTAAAAGTCGGTTTTCATGCTGGCGAAAACATCGATAAGCTGCACGACTTTGCAACTCGCTATTCAGACCGCAAGCCGGACCTCGCCGATCTCTGCCTGATCCGCATGAGCGAACTTTATCCTCGCCACATCCTGATCACCGTCGACGAGGAAGATTTCCGCGTCTACCGCCGCAACAAGCGAGAAGCCATCCCGCTCCTCCGTCCGCCCCGCAAGTGATACCCTGAATCATGCTCCTTCACGGCATCCTTCCACCGATCACGACGCCCTTCTATCCCGACGGGAACGTCTACTACAAAAAGCTCGAAGCCAACGTCGAGCGTTACTCGCGCACTCCGGTCGCGGGCATCGTCGTCCTCGGATCGACCGGCGAAGCCCTCATGCTCTCCGATCAGGAGAAGCGTGATGTCCTGAAGGTCGCGCGTGAAGCCGCTGCGCCCAGCAAGGTTTTGGTCGCCGGGACCGGCATCGAGTCCGCAATTGAGACACTGCGCCTCACCCAATACGCCGCAGAACTCGGATACGACGTCGCCATGGTGCGCACGCCGCACTATTACAAGAAGCAGATGTTGCCGGAAAACATGCTGGCCTTCTATCGGACCGTCGCTGATCAGTCTCCGATTCCGGTGATCGTTTACAGCTTCCCGCAAGCC
>DATJWZ010000633.1:0-3265 GCA_035500795.1 Candidatus Eiseniibacteriota bacterium
AAAGTTCTGGGCGTGCTCGCGGACTATGTCACCATGGACACCGGGACCGGCGTAGTCCATACGGCTCCGTCGCACGGCGCCGAAGACTTCATCACCGGCATGAAGTATGGCCTCGACGCCACCAGCAACGTCGACGAAAAAGGAATTCTCCGCAACGGACTGCCTGAGTACACCGGCAAGCGCGTGTGGGATGCGAACCAGCCCATTATCGATCTGGTGCGCAGCCGCGGCGCGCTGCTGCTCACTGAAAAGACGGAACATTCCTATCCGCACTGCTGGCGCTGCCACAATCCGGTCATCTTCCGAGCCACCGAGCAATGGTTCATCTCGATGGAAACTCCAATGCCGAGTGTAGGGGCGGACGCCTCGTCCGCCCCGCGAGCGCAGCGAGCGTCAAACAACACGTTGCGCTCGAGTACCCTGGAGGAAATCAAGAAAGTGAAGTGGGATCCCTCCTGGGGCGAAGAGCGTCTCTCGAACATGATCGAGACCCGCCCCGACTGGTGCATCTCGCGCCAGCGCGTGTGGGGAGTGCCCATCGCCGTCTTCCTATGCGAGGGCTGCGGTAAGCCGCTCAACGACAAAGCAATCAACAAGAAAGTTGTCAAACTTTTCCGCACATCCGGGGCGGACGCCTGGTTCACCGATGCTCCGAACGCGATCGTTCCCGCCGGAACACAGTGTCCACACTGCGGCGGAACGAAGTTCGAAAAAGAAACCGACATTTTTGATGTGTGGCTCGAATCGGGCGCAAGCTATCTCGCGCTTGTCGATGATGAGCCCAGCTATCCGTGGCCTTCCGATCTTTATCTCGAGGGCGGCGACCAGTATCGCGGATGGTTTCAGTCTTCCCTGCTCTGCGCGATGGGCACTCACCAGACGCCTCCGTACAAAGGCGTGGTCACGCCCGGATGGACGCTCGACGAAAAAGGCCAGGCGATGTCGAAGTCGCGCGGCAACGACGTCGACCCGGTCGACATCTCAAGCCGTCTCGGTGGCGAAGTCGTTCGCATGTGGGTGGCTTCGGTCGATTTCCGCGAGGACGTTGTCGGTTCAGAAGCGCTCATGCAGCGCGTCGGCGAGAACTATAAGAAGATCCGCAACACATTCCGCTATGTTCTCGGCAATCTCGGCGACTTCGACCCGTCAAAAGATGCGGTTCCGTTTGATCAAATGGAAGCGCTGGATCAGTACATGCTGCGCCAGACCGCGGCGTTCGCCGAAGAAGTCCGCAAGGCCTATGACGATTTCGCCTTCCACCGGATCTATCACCGGCTGAATCATTTCTGCATCGTCGATCTGAGCGCTTTTTACTTCGATGTATTGAAAGATCGTCTTTACATCTTCGCGCCGAAGTCGCAGGCTCGGCGCAGCGCGCAGACTGCGATCTGGAGAATCGGCGAAGCGCTCATCCGTTTGCTCGCGCCGATCATGACCTTCACCTGCGAAGAAGTTTGGCAATATCTGCCGAAGATCGAAGGCCGCGTCGAAAGCGTGCACCTTGCCCAGTTCCCCGCAGCAGTTGAGATTCTCGGCGGCGCCGCGGCGACTGACGAGAAATCCGACGAAGACTGGAAAACTCTGCGCGCGGTGCGCGACGAAGTTCTCAAGGCGCTCGAAGAAGCCCGCAACAACAAGCTGATCGGCACCGGACTCGAGGCACAGGTCTCGCTCACTGCGTCCGATCCGGCATATGCACTGCTGAAACGTTATGAAGCGCAGCTGCGCTATCTGTTCATCGTCTCGCACGTCACCCTGACGCAAGGCTCAGGCAACGGCACAAGCGGAGTGAAGGTCGAAGTCAAGAAAGCCGACGGCGCGAAATGCGATCGCTGCTGGAATTACTCGACGCGTGTGGGCGAGAACAAGAACTATCCGACGGTGTGCGAACGCTGCAGTGCCGTGCTGAAGGAACTGGAGTCGGAGAACGCGCATTGAACTCCTCGATGGCGCTTCCCCGCCACGTTGCAAGGCCGGGTGCGGCAATCGGCTGGGCCGGATTCGTTTGCGGCACACTGGATATCACCGCCGCATTCGTTGTCTACGGTTTCTTCGGTGCGCGGCCGATTCCGATCTTGCATGGAATCGCGGCCGGACTCCTAGGCCCACGTGCTCATCAGGGCGGAATGGCGACGGCCGCGCTGGGACTCGCCTGCCACTACTTCATCGCTTTCTCGGCAGCAGCTGTGTACTACATCGCAAGCCGCTGGCTTCCTCAGTTGGTTGAGCACGCCGTGGTTGGTGGGATTCTTTATGGCGTGGCCGTTTACTTTTTCATGAACTGTGTCGTGGTGCCCCTCTCCGCCGCGCGAAGATCATCTTTCTCATGGGAAATGATGTTGATCGGAGTTGCGATCCACATCTGCTGCGTTGGTCTCCCGATTGCTCTGCTGGTGCGGCGATTCTCCGCATGAACCCGGCTCCTAAAGGCCCGATTAACTTCATCGGTGTCCCGTTGCGGTTACTATGCTGTCAGGCAAAGTTACAGAATGACTAAGAACTCCATTCGGGCAATTCATTTTCTGCTTGCCCTGATCATTGTGCTCCTCGACCGTTGGTCCAAGCGCCTGGTCGCGGATCGCATTGCAATGTATGCGCAGATTCAGATCATCCCCGGATTTTTTCGCATCACCCACACCGAGAACACTGGCGCGGCCTTTAGCCTCTTCGCCGACTCGCCCTCTCACTGGAAAACGGGCGCGCTGATCAGTTTTTCGGTAATTGCAATGGTTGTGGTCTCGATTCTTCTGTGGCGGCAGGCGCGAACGATCACCCTTACGGGAATTGCGCTATCTCTGATCCTGGGCGGCGCCGTGGGAAATCTCTGGGATCGCGTAGCCACTGGCCGCGTCGTCGACTTCCTGCTTTTCTACGTGCACCAATATCAGTGGCCGGTATTCAATCTGGCAGATAGTGCAATCGTCGTAGGAGCCAGCCTGCTGGTGCTGGAAATTGTCTTCGGGCAGCAGAAACACGCAGCGAATTCTTAGTGGGACGCCTTTGTCCGGTGGAGCTTCTTAGTGTACTTCGCGAAACCTTCGCGTTCCAGGATTTTCCCGCGCAAAATCATGAGCATTGAACCGCTAAGATCGCGAGGAAAGGCCGCGAAGGGGCGCGAAGAAACTCATGCGCCTTCCAGGTTCTTGGGCACAGAACCCTACATCACCGCAACTCGACTTGCCCCGCTCCCACATGCGCATGCAGCCGATACTTCCCAGGGCCGCTCTGATCGAACGATCGGAACAGGCCGCCCTTGGAAATATTG
>DATJWZ010000634.1:0-8456 GCA_035500795.1 Candidatus Eiseniibacteriota bacterium
TGTCGATCTCACCTTCCTTGGTGGTCCGCTAACGAGTCTCGGTGATCGCGAGCCGGGGCTGACTCCTGCCTGATGCGGCAGTCTTTGGTGCCGTCACCTTCGCGTTCAAGACTTCTGTGCGGGCTTGCCTTGGCTGATTAAGTCCGGCAGGGCATAAACATCGATGGCCACCCTGCGTAGGCGCGATGCCGGCCGTGCGATGGAAATCCTGCGCTCGCAGACCGGCTCGGCCGGCGCCGTGCGGGCCGGAACGGTGTACGAAGACTCCGCCGGCATCGTCACCCTTCGCAGCCGCTTCGGCGGCAATCGTGTGCTCGACATGCTGTCCGGCGAACAGCTCCCCAGGATTTGTTGAATTAATCCTCCATGCAAGAAACACCGCCCGGCGAAACGCAGTCCCGCTGTTAGCGGAATGACACTTGTCAAACGGCTCCGCGAATTCACCGGCACTTTCTCCGGCGGTCACCTTCAGCGCTTTACAACTTCTTTGCATTCAGTAACTTCCCTGACCCGGGTCTGCGCCGCGTTTGGCAGCTCAATTGCCTCTCTATCTGTGCACCAGCCGGACGCCGGAATCCATCCTTGCCCCCGATTCTTACCGGCGGACGGCGTGACTATCGGATGTAGCGCAGGGCTTATCACCCCGCGCTACATCCGGCTCGCCGCGCGATGCGCGTCGTGAAACGGGGGTCGCGGTCAGCGCTTCGCGATCCCGAACCTTCGGGACTCGGGACTGACCGTGGATTTGCGGGGAAGGAAATCGGGCGCCGGCAGCGGCCCGGCAAACGTGCCGATCAGAGGAATCGCTATGCTCTACATACTCACGGAATATTTTTTCTGCGTGCTCGCCGCCCTGGTTCTGACGGCGCTGTGGTTTCTCTGCATGCTTTCGGTCAGCTTGGCCCGTAAAGGTCTTGCACACTTATCTCAGGCCTTGCGCCGTGCTCCCAGGCCGGCGTCCCCGGATGCTATCCCTGAACTGAGCTTAAGAAGTACGTCGCTTGAGCTCCTCCTGGCGAAGGAAGGCGCGTATCGCAAACCCCCGATCGTTCAGCCGTTCTAGCATGCGGCCGCACTGGCGCTCATAGCAAAGCGAACCTCGGGATCGAAGGACGAACGATGAGTTACACACTCGAAGAAGGATTATCCTTTCTGCTCGCCGCCTTCGGCTTCTTGATTCTAGGCTCTGCCGGCTTGCTTCTTGCCACACTCATACGTGACGCATTTGGATACTCTTCTCGCGCCATGCGCCGCAACCCCAGTCGCACTTCTCCCGCAATTGTTTCCGATATGGCGTTAGCGAATGGGTCGGTCAAGCCTGTCCTGACAGAGAAAGTGCCTGCTATAGCAGACGAAGGATACGTCATCTTGCAGGAAGGGCCCTACCGAGAATCGCCTGTCGTTCAGGAGCCTCTCGCCCGGGAGTCATAAGCCCGTACCTGCTCACATAAGTTATCGATTTGTGTCAGGGCCCGTCCCGAAGCTTCGGGATCAGTCGAGCCGAAAAGTGTCCGCAATTTAGGGGCTTCAGCCCCTGAGGTGAAAAGCCCGTGCTTGGCGCTAAGTCGTTCCTTCGGAGTGTCGCAGCTTGCTGCTGTTTTGACCGTACGAGATGTCCCGTACTTGGGAAGCAAGAACTCGCTGCTGCTGCCTTGCGACCCATCCAAAGCTGCAGCAAGCTGCCGCACTCCAGAGGGGGACCGCAGATCGCTGCGAAGGTGTGAGATAGGACGCTAGAACACCAGCTTCGACGCAGGCTGGATCGAACGCGGGCCGCAAGAACCCGAAACGAATGGCAAACATCCGTTCACCAACCGATTTTCAAGGCGAATTGAATTTGACGGGATGAAGTCGCAGTCGTGGTAATCAATCCCGCGGTTGTTACGGCCACGCCAGTGGCGGTATACAAGTTGTTGTTGGCGACGGGGGGCGAGAAATTCGCGTGATTCAGCACATTGAAGAATTCCACCCGGAATTGGATATTGAAGTTGTCCGAAAACCGCTGAATGTGATTATTCTTGAATAGCGAAAGATCGAGGTTCGAGAGGCCGGGCCCAATCAGACTGTTTCGGCCCGCATCTCCCATTCGCGTGGCAGGCGTAGGGAACGAGAAGCATTGGGTCTTGATGTAATGCAACGGGTTGCCAGGATTGACGGCCGATCCGCAGCCTAGCCCGAATACCCGGTCAGGGAAATCAAATGGATATGATGACTTCAAGCCGAGAGGGTCCCCTCCGATCTTCGGCGTAAACGGCATTCCGCTGCTGACGTGGTAAATCCCGCCCGCTTGCCAGCCGCTCACGAACCAGCGCACGCCATCCTGGTCGCGTGGGCTAGGAACCTGCCAGATTGCGTTGAACACGGCATTGTGACGAATATCAAAGTCGGACAGCCCACGATTCACGCTGGTATCGAACCAGGGCAGGTTTTGTATGGAATTCAGGAACTGGTCTCCGACGACGGACGCAGAACTGGTATCGATGCTTTTCGCAAAAGTGTAAGAGGCGCCGAACTGGAGAGTCTTCGTCATTTGCCGGAGAACGTGGATCTGCAATCCGTCGTAGAAGCTGCTGCCGTCCCACAAAAGCGCCGTGATCTGTCCAGCATTGGGATTCACTCGCGTACCGCTGCCCGCTGGAGTTGGCCAGAAGTATCCAGCCGAAGTGCGGGAGATGGGCAGAACGATGTTCGCATCCTGAATTTGGAATGGCTGATGTACTCCATGAGAACCGACGTATGCGATCGTTGCGACAAAATTCCCAGGCAGCTGCTGCTGAATATTGTAATTCCAGCTCATCACGTAGTTGCGATCAGGATGTGAGTCGACGTATTGGTATTTCAGTTGATTCGGAGTCAGGAGCGTGAATGCCGTATTCGGAAAGCTTCCTGCCGGCAGCCCTGACGAGATCGTACCCCGCTCGAAAAAGGGGGCGGCGCTATACAGGGCGATCCCGAAAAGGTAGGTGAGCGGCAGAACGTCGTAGATGCCGAAACCACCTCTAACAGCAGTGCGTCCGGAATGAAAGGGGTCCCATGAGAATCCAATGCGCGGCTCGAAATTTCGATACGTTGGGTTAGAAAAGAATGGAGAACCCAGATGCGGCGTGGCATCGGTGATGCTGCGCAGGTTGGTGAGCCGGCCGTTCACTTCCGTTGGCACAGTCGCCATCTCGTATCGCAGCCCGAGATTCACGGTGAAATTGGAGGCCAGATGGGCGTCGTCCTCGAAATAAACTCCCACGATCGTCTGCCGAAGGTCATACGGTGCGATCTTTCCACCGGCGAGCGCGGCGGTGAATGACGCCGGCTGGTCCGTCAGAAAATTCGCGAGCGAAGTAAATGTAAACGTTCCATTCGGCTGGGAGGCGCCAAGGATATCATCCTGGAGGCGCTCAACATTGGCGCCGAACTTGAATGAGTGAATTCCCGTGGTCCAGAACAGATCGTCGTAAACCTGGATGGAATTGAAGGTGTAGTTGACCTCGCCTCCTGCACCTGGTCCGCCCGTGTAGCTGGAAAGGCCGGTGATCCCAATAAAACCGACAGGGCTGCCGGGAACAAAACCATTGGCTGGATCGCCTGCAAAAGGGAGCAGCGTCTTTATCGGCTTCATGACATCCGCGTGTACGCGGCTCAAGCCCGCCCGAAGGATGTTTACGAACGCCGGAGTGAACATTTTTGTGTATTCCGCAGTGGCAAGCTGCCGCCGAGTTGATGTGCCCGAAACGACAGTTTGGAAGAGATCGGGCGATGTGAGCGTAGCATCATCGAACAAGTACGTTCCGTGCAGCAAATCAGTAGGAGAGAACTCGTGATCAACGCGGGTGGTGAAGAAGTTCTCGTTTCCAATCTGCTGGGTTACTGAGGTAAAGGTCCCGGTGTCGCCCTTAATATTGCTCGTCGGTAGAGGAAAAAGCGGCAAATACGGTTGGACGAGTGGACTGACAGTGACGGTTCCGGCAAGGAGCTGGCCATTACGCGCCGCCTCTGTCGGAACAACTGCAAGCTGTGTGACACTTTGATCTTGCCGCAACCCCTCATAGTCTGCGAAGAAGAAGGTGCGATCCTTTCTGATGGGTCCACCCAGGGCAACTCCGAACTGGTTTCGGCGAAATGGCGGAATCTCGGCCGGATCGAAATAATTTCGGGCGTCAAGCGCGCTGTTGCGCAGAAATTCATAAATGGACCCGTGCAGCGTATTTGTGCCCTGGCGGGTGACGGCATTGATCACCCCACCGGAAGTCTTGCCGTAATCCGCCTGCGCGTTTGCGGTGACCAATGAGAACTCCTGGATGGCATCAACTCCCAAGTCGATCCCCAGCGCGCTACCGAGGCCCGAACCCGAGTAATCGTTGATGCTGATCCCATCCAGGCGGTAATTGTTCTCCTGCGGCCGCCCTCCGGAAACTGTCATCTGCATTCCAAGCCCGCGATTTCCCCGAGTGAGGAAGTTAGTGGGTGGGCTCTGGGTCGAGATCTGGGCAACCCCGGGCTCAAGAGTTGCCAATTGCGTCCAATCACGGCCATTGAGCGGCAATTCGCGAATCGTCTGTCCGGTCACAGACGCGCTTAGAGTCGCGCTATTCGTTTCCACGGCCGGCACCTCGCCTTGCACATGGACGCTCTCGCTGGCGCTGCCAATCACCACCTTGAAATTCACTTCGACATCCGCGCCAACCGTGAGTGTGAGGTTTGCGCGAACTTCAGATTTGAAGCCCTTCGCTGAAACCGTTACCGTGTAAGGGCCGGGCAACAGATTCGGCGCGCTGTAAAAGCCTGATTCATTTGTGGCCAGCTCCCTCGTAAGACTGGTCGCCGTGTTCTTGACTGTCACCTGAGCGCCAGCGATCACTGCACCTGTGGCGTCAGTCACTGTGCCGGTAATGCGTGCACCCGCGACCTGTGCATATAGTGGAAATGCCGCCCAGCCGAATAGCACGACGGAAAGAAGGCCACGGGCCGCGCGTAACGACAGTCTCAGTTCCGCGTTCATTTTTCGACCCACTTTGTTGCCGCACTGACGAGTAGGCGGATACTATGACTGCGATGCAAGTGAAGTCAAACGATTGCACGCCGCTACCAGAGCTTAGTCTAACCGTGAAGGGCCCGTCGAGTACACCTGCGGAGCGAATGCGGTTGTCGACTCGGGCCGGGACAGGCACCCGCGGGATGCGGGCTGGATTAGGATATATTCCTCGTATGGGAAAACTGGAAAGGAGGGCGGCCGTCCTGCTGTCTATCCTTCTCGCATCCAGCGTTTGCGCTTTTGGATTAGATCCGTCACTCGATGTTAGCCAGTACGCGCACACCGCGTGGAAGACTCGCGAAGGATTCACCAGGGGAACGATCTTTGCGATGGCTCAGACGCCCGATGGTTATCTGTGGCTGGGCACGGAATTCGGGTTGCTGCGCTTCGATGGTGTCCAGGCCATCCAGTGGCAGCCGCCAGACGGTGAGCAGCTTCCTAGCAACTGGATCCAGGCTCTCTTGGTTGCGCGCGACGGCGCCCTTTGGATTGGTACGGATAAGGGGCTTGCCAGTTACAAGGACGGCAAGCTCACGAAATATCCGGAGGTTGCCGGTCACCTCGCTGGGCCGCTTCTGCAGGATGGGAACGGGACCGTTTGGGTGGCCGTTCAGGACCCCGGTAGGCTTTGGGCTATCCAACCGGGGACCTCCAAGTTCTATGGGGATGGCAGTTTCGGCGATGCGGTACTTGCTGTGTATTCGGACCGTAGAGGCAATCTCTGGGTGTCGGCCCAAACGGGTCTGTGGCGCTGGGCGCCTGGTCCCCCAGAGCACTATCGGTTGCCCGATGGCCGGGTTGCGGCCAGGGCGCTAATCGAAGACGACAACGGCGCACTCTTGATGACAACGGGCTTATCCAGCCCGGCACCGAGTCTGGTTACTAGTTCGATCGAAGAAGGGCTGAAACAGCTTGTGGGCGGGAAAATTCGGAGCTACCCACTTCCGGCCGGCGCCGGGCAGTTCAGGCCCACCCGCCTGTTCCGGAGCAGGGACGGCAGTCTGTGGGTTGGCACCGTGCAAGGACTGGTGCACCTACATCAGGGAAAGGTCGACAGATTCGATGGCCTGTCTGGCGATGTCGTAACTGGCATCTTCGAAGATCGCGAAGGCAATGTTTGGGTCAGCACACTGGACGGACTCGATCGGTTTCGTGAATTCGCGGTGCCGACAATTGGGGTAAACCAGGGTCTTTCAAATTCCGCAGTTTACGTGCTGCAAGCGACTCCGGATGGAGCCATTTGGATTGCCACGGCGGATGGTTTGAATCGCTGGCAAAACGGACACGTGTCCGTTTACCGCAAGCAAAATGTGTCTGGCCAAAACGAGCGACCAGGTGAGCGAGAACTCGTGATTAACGCGAGGGCAACCGAAATCGCGAACAGCGGACTTCGAAATACGGTTTATTCGCTGGGGCACGATGATCAGGGACGGCTGTGGGCAGGGAGTCGCGAAGGTGTGTTCTACTTCGACCGCGGTCGGTTCGCGCAGGTTCCTGGTGTCCCCGGCGGAAATATATTCTCTATCGCCGGGCATGGACACGGAAATGTTTGGATCAGCAACAACGACGAGGGCCTTTTCGATTCAAGGCCAGAGGGTGCGGTTCAGCACATTTCTTGGGCTCGATTCGGACACAAGCACGGGGCGGTAGCTTTGCTGCCTGATCGGATGCAGGACGGCCTATGGCTCGGATTTTTTGACGGTGGAATAGCATACTTCAAGGACGGCCAGATCCGCTATTCCTACAAAGTCGCCGACGGGCTGGGCAATGGCTCGGTGAGCGACCTTCAACTTGGTTCGGACGGTGCTGTGTGGGCCGCGACCGAGGGCGGATTAAGCCGGGTGAAAGACGGCCGCGTCACAACACTTACGACCAAAAATGGTCTGCCCTGCGATGCCGTTCACTGGGTCATCGAAGACAACGATCATTCCTTCTGGTTGAACCTGCCCTGCGGCCTGGTGCGGATTGCGCGTTCCGAGTTGGACGCCTGGGTGAGCGATTCGAAACAGAGTGTCCAGACCATGGTTTTCGACAGCTCCGATGGAGTAAGGGTTCATGCCTCTGCTGGCCGCTACACCCCAAAGGTAACCAAGTCGATAGACGGGAAAATATGGTTCTCACCCCTGGATGGGGTCAGCATCATCAACCCGCGCCATCTGCCCACTAACAAACTTCCGCCACCGGTACACATCGAACTAATCATCGCGGACCATAAGAGCTACTGGCAGAACTGGTCCGGCGACGCGTCCGCCTCGCGCCCGAAGTTGCCTCCGCTGGTGCGCGACCTAGAGATTGACTATACCGCGCTGAGCCTGGTGGTGCCGGGGAAAGTGCGCTTCCGCGTGAAGCTGGAAGGCTGGGATCCCGACTGGAAGGACGCCGGCAATGTGCGGAAGGCGTTTTATAACAATCTCCCCCCGCGCAGCTACCGCTTCCGCGTCACCGCATGCAATAACAGCGGCGTGTGGAACGAGCAGGGCGATGCGCTGGAATTTTCCATTGCGCCGGCATACTACCAGACCACTCGGTTCCGTCTGTCCTGCGTGGCCGCGTTTCTGACATTGCTCCTGGCGCTCTATCAACTCCGCCTTCGTCAGGTGGCACACCAATTCAACATGCGGCTCGAAGACCGCGTCAGCGAGCGGACACGCATCGCGCGCGACCTGCACGATACCCTGCTGCAAAGCTTCCACGGACTTCTGCTGCGCTTTCAGACGGTCTCGAACTTGCTCCCGCCGGGCGACCACAAACAACGGCTGGATGACGCGATTGATCAGGCCGCGCAGGCCATCACCGAGGGGAGGGATGCTGTGCAGGGCCTGCGCTCTTCCACTCTCGAGACCAATGACCTGGCTGTGGCAATCCGGGCCATCGGGGAAGAGCTCGCCGCCGATCCAACCAACCACAATCGCGCCGCCTTCCGTGTGCAGGTGGAAGGTACACCCAGAGACCTCCAGCCCATCCTCCGCGACGAAGTTTACCGGATTGCCGCCGAGGCTCTGCGCAACGCCTTCAATCACGCCCAGGCCCACCAGATCGAAGTGGAAATCCGCTATGACGAGCGTCAGCTCCGCGTGCGCGTCCGCGACGATGGCAAAGGCATTGACGCGAGGGTTTTGAATCAAGATGAACCCCCTGGACACTTCGGGTTGCAGGGCATGCGCGAGCGCGCTGCCCTCTTGGGCGGCAAGCTGACGGTTTGGAGCGAGCTTGATTCCGGCACCGAAGTGGAGTTGAGCGTCCCCGCGTCCATTGCCTATGCCCGGTCTCCTGCCCGCCGCTTCCCCTGGTTTTCCGGGAAGTCGTCGGCGAAAGACACGGAGTTGAAGTCATGAGCGCTGCGGGCGCCAAGATCCGGATTCCGGCAGCCGTTCTCGCGCTCGGCATCCTTCTGGTGTGCTGCCCTTGCATCTTCGCATTGGACACGGCG
>DATJWZ010000635.1:0-4074 GCA_035500795.1 Candidatus Eiseniibacteriota bacterium
TGCTCACCGGCGACCTTGTTGCTTCATCGGCACTCCCGCGCTACGACGTCGATATCAATGGAGCAGATGCCAAACTGGTCATTGACAGCGGAGCCACTACACAGTTCGTCGACGAGACCACGGTGCATGCTATCAAAGCCCAGATCATTGTCATTCCACCACGCCGTGTCAAGGTTGCAGGAAAAGGACAGGTGGCACGCAGGACGGTTGACAGAGTTGCCGTCCTGGATGTCAAACTCGGAGATGTCCCTGCTGAACGGATTTATGCCTATGTCATTGCACTGGAGGATCCGGATCTCATCCTTGGACGTGGTTGGTTGCGCAAACACAACCCCATCATGGATTGGCGCACGGATGTATGCGAGATTGTACGAAATGGGCGACGCTATCAGATCAACCCACCGAAACCAGTTCCACATTTCAAGATACAAGCGGATGAAGTCCACGCGCTACATTATCTGGATGATCAATTGCTGGCAATGGGGTCAATTTCGAAGGAAGATCCCAAATCGCAGCAGACCATCCCAACTGCAGCGAAAGAAAACATATTGCAGACGCAATTGGCTCGAATCAAAGAAATGCTGGAGGTAGACAATGCAGAGGACGCTAAGCTTTTTAAGAGGGGAAAGGAGTTAGTCAACCCGCGCACTAAGCTACGTTACCTTCGGCGCTTGCTCAATCGCTGGATCGAGAAGAAGTGTCGGAACCTTCTGCGGCCGATTGGCATCCTGGCGAAGCTCGCACCCTTTGTCATCAACACGCAGGATCATGAACCCATTAAGATCCCTGCACGGCGCTACTCCCCCGCAGATCTGGTCACGATCAAGGCCTTCGTGGACGAGAATCTCAAGAACGGCGTCATCTCAGAGTCTGATTCACCTTGGAGCTTCCCTATCGTCATCGCAACCAAAGCGGATGGATCACCTCGTATCTGCATTGACTACCGAGCACTCAATGAGATCACGATCAAGGACGCACACCCGCTTCCATTCATTGACGAGTCATTCTTACACTTTCATGGAGCAAAGTTCTTCACAACGTTGGATCTGAAATCAGGATTTTGGCAAATTCCACTCAGCCCCGAAGCGAAGCTCAAGACGGCGTTTTCTACACGGAACGGTCATTATCATTGGAATGTCCTGCCATTCGGGTTAACCAATGCGCCCGGGGGCTACCAGCGCCGGATGAATACGGTTCTTGCGAAATTCCTCGACATATTTGTCGTTGTCTATCTTGACGATGTTATGATCTTTTCGCAAACCTTGGAGGAACATGTCGACCACGTCAAGCAGGTTCTTGATGCCCTCAACGAAGCCGGCATGATCCTTAACGTCGGTAAATGCGAATTCTTTGCTACTGAAGTCAGATTTCTTGGTCATATTGTCTCAGCGGACGGCGTTCGACCTGATCCGAGGAACATTCAGAAAGTCCTGGACTGGCCTACACCTCGCACAATCACCGACGTTCGTGGATTCAACAATTTGGCAAACCATTATGCACGCTACATCGAAAATTTCGCTGAATTGGCACTACCCCTGACGGACTTGCAGAAAGGAAGTCCCCCCAAGGGCGCCGCAATTGAATGGACCCCCGATTGTCAAGACGCATTTGACAAAATCAAGACGGCGCTTACTACGGCCCCCGTGCTGGCTCACGCAGACATGGCAAAACCATTTATTTTGGATCCAGATTCATCAGCGTATCGAATCGGCGCAGTTCTACAGCAATACGCAGAAGATCTTGACGGAAAGCAACGGCTTCACCCAATTGCCTATGAATCAAAGAAATTGACACCCACCGAACAACGCTATTCGTCACAGGAACGCGAACTTCTTGCTGCCAAGTATGCGCTTAATCATTGGCGTCACCTACTTGAAGGATCCGAGATTACCATTCGTACGGATCACGAATCGCTCAAAGTCTACAGAACGAAAAGACCCATGACGAAACGTTTAGCGAGATTCATGGATGAAGTGGAGCATTACGATCCCACGATTGTCTACCGACCTGGCAAACTACAAGTGGTTCCCGACGCGCTCTCCCGCATGGCTGGTCAATCTGAAGGAGAGCCCGCCGACACGGATCGTTTTATGGCGATTGAACAGACGAACACGGATCACACAGATCCCCCATCTGACGCGGAACCCGAACGCGACGATGCTAAATCCAACCACGATGATCCAGAAACAAACCGCACAAACCACAATTCGCCTTACTACCGCCGAATTCAAGATTATCTGGAGAAACACGCTGAATTGAACGACGCGGATGAAACGTTCAAAGATGAATGTGAAAAATATGAATTGCGCGATGGAATTCTATATGCTCGCACAGGCCGACGCGTCATATTAAATCTGGAATTCATGAAGGAAACACTGCAATTCGCGCACAAGGATATCGGGCATTATGGAAAGCGAGCGACGTCAAAGGCAGTTGCGCAAAGGTTTGAGGTTGCGAAAGACCTCTGGACGGAGGGGAGGAAGGTGTTGGATGGATGTATTCCTTGCCAACTCTTCAAGGCGACACCAGACAAAACTAATACAGCCACGATCCATCCTTACGGCGAAAAAGGACCTTTCGAACTCTGGCAGATCGATTTCGTTGGCCCATGGATCACGACCCCGCTTGGCAATTGCTACCTTATTACTGCCGTTGACTATTGCACGGCCAAAGCAATTGTTTATCCCTTGCCGGCCCGCTCAACACAAGCGGCGGTTGATGTCATTGATGAGATTGTATGGACGTACGGCGCACCGACTCAGATCACGACGGACAACGGCGCTGAGTTCGATTCAAACGAATTCAGATCAATCTTACGACGCTATGGCATCAAGCGAGTCCCCACTACACCTGGCCACCCACAATCCAACGGAAAGGTTGAACGACTGAATTACGAGTTGCTACAACGAATTCAACGGATCTCGCATGAACCCGAGAACAAGATTGATTGCTGGGATCTCTATATTCAACAAGCACTCTTTGCCTTTGCGGTACACACGAACACACGTACCGGCATGTCACCTTTCAAGTTGCAATATGGCGTCGAACCCAGGTTACCTACAGCAGAGGCAGGTTCGGCTACTCGATTGGAAAAAGCTATCACCATCGGCGACAGGCAAAGGATCAGAAATATTCGAAAATACCGAACTGTTGCGGCAGAACGTTACAATGCGGCGATGCAATGCTTGGCAGATGCACGGGATGATACAGCATTCTTGACAGACCCCCTGCGGCCCGGCGACTTGGTGATGCGCTCCCCAATTAACCGAAAGTCCAAGCTTCACCCCCAATGGGACGGCCCCTTTGTTGTCCTTGAAGTCACTG
The DNA here is from genome assembly GCA_035500795.1 of Candidatus Eiseniibacteriota bacterium. Lineage (GTDB taxonomy): Bacteria > Acidobacteriota > Terriglobia > Terriglobales > Acidobacteriaceae > Sulfotelmatobacter. The sequence goes on from DATJWZ010000635.1 coordinate 3,325, forward strand.
ACAAAGATGCGGTTCAGCTAGCCTCGGCGAATGGATACGTTATCAACAACCTTGTCAATAAGGCGCGCCTCCGAAAGCTGGATACCCACGAACGCGTCAAATATCGAAATGAGTTTTGGGAAGCGTCGGATAGGTTGAAAAAGCACGATATCCTTGCAAAACAAAGACAACGCATCCAAGAGCTTGAGATCGAGGGATTGGAGGCTGCAATGGAAGCAAACAGGCGCACCAGTCAAGGAGAACCGGCACCCTTGGACCGCTTCGCGGAGATCACCAAACAACGAAAAGCTTTGAGAGCTGAAGTTGCCACAGATCTCGCAGAACTGGAGTCCCCCACAACCATGGTACCTCCGACACGCCCCTTACGCCTTCGCAAACCATCTCGTCGTGTCCTGGAGAACATGGCGACAGATCAGTCCTTCTTTTAGTACTTTTGAATGCGGTGCATTCGTCATGAGAAGGGGCAGATGTGGTTGCTTTGCTTATTCTTAGGGCTAGCCCTAGATATATCCGTAGCCTCACGCACATATTCAATTAATCAAGCCTTCTCAATTGCCGTGTATCCACATTTGCCATACATATAAAGCCGGTAACTCCCAAAAGAAACAGATCCGTAGGTCAAGACCCTACATCCTCCACTCTTTTCGACCAAGTGTCAGCTTAATCAACGCCATCCATGGCGTCTCCAAGCTCCAGCATGATCCAAAGAGAATTAACCTCTGCGTCTTCCTCGGAGGAATAGTCCCCATC
>DATJWZ010000636.1:0-3708 GCA_035500795.1 Candidatus Eiseniibacteriota bacterium
ATGATCCCGACGCCCAAGCCCATGGCTACAATTCCTATGTTTTCGATGGAACTGTGTGCGAGCATGGCCTTAAGGTCACTATCTGTCGTTGCGTAGAGGATTCCCACGAGCGCTGAAATGGTGCCAACACTTAGCACGACCAACCCCATGGCCACCGTTCCGACATGCACCAAGTCGAGATTCACACGGATGATGCCGTAAAGCCCCAGATTTAGGATGGTGCCGGACAGAATGGCTGACACGTTGGCCGGTGCGGCAGGATGGGCGCGCGGGAGCCAAGTATTCACTGGCGCGAGACCCGCCTTGACGCCAAATCCAAAGAAACTCAGCAGAAATATCATCCAGCGAGTGACCGGGCCGAATGCCAACGCCGTTGTCCTGAGGGCCGGAAACTCGAGCGAACCGGCCTTGACCGCGAGAAAGAGCAACACCACCTCCACGGCCATGAATCCGGCTTCGCCCATGGCGAGCATGAGGTAACCTGCCTGGCTCGTCCCCTCCCGTCGATGCTCAAAATTGACAAGCAAGTAGCTCGCGGTGGACATCGCTTCCCAGGCGATGAGAAAACCCATCACGTCATTCGCAATGAGGATCCAAACGATCGATGCGAACAGCACCAGATACCAAGCCGCGAAAACGGATAGTCGGTAATGTCCCACATAGCGTTGCAGATAGCTTGCGGAGAAGATGGAGCTGGCCAGGACCACTAGGGCAGCGGCCAACAAGAAAATTGCGGATAGCTGATCGAGCGAAACGCTAAGCGAGCCAATGGCGCGTATCGTCCAAAGTTCGCCGTGGAACTGTGCGTCGCACAGGACTGCGACCGCGGCATACAGGGTTGCTAGAGCGGCCAGCGAGCCGGACCACGCCAGCAACCTGGGAATGCGCGGCTCTGGAGTGATTGCGGCCAGCGCGGCCCCCCACCCACAGAATAGGAAAGCCAGGGTGAGTGCCAGTGCCACCGGATTCATGGAACGCCCGCTTTCCCGTTTGAAGATTTGCGAAGGCGCGCAAGATTTCGCAGTTCCTGCCTGTGGGTTGAAGGCGGATCACCGCGGGGACCTCGCGCTACGTTGGGTGCGCGTAAATTGCAGACACGCGCTCTGTTCGCGCTCGCCCCTGTTAGGTTGGAGGGAATGCTTGCCGTGGACATGGCTCCTCCTGCTGAGGAGTCATCATCTGTCCGTGAGGAAGGACAGCGGTTCAGGCCGAACTCCTTGGCCTTTGCGACCGATATTCTTTTCAGAATAGAGTCAAGACCACTCCGCTTGCTCGATCCAGATCGCTAGGTGAGGCGGAACAGCAGCAGAATGATCAACAAAAAAGCAACTGTGTAGGCTACGTATGTGTTCAAGCGGCCGTGGTGCATTCCCGCCAGGAGTCTCGCGATCCAGCTGATGGCGTCTCCCAACGGATGAAAGAAGACACGGTCGACCAGATGTGTCTCGTCTCTTCGTCGGCGGATGGCCGTGCGAAAATGCACGGCCACGGTCTCTCGGGTGTCCTCGACGATGTTGGGTCGAAAGATGGCCTGAAAGACGACCCGCACGGGGTTGGAAAATCCTGTCGCCGTATAAGTCATTTCGGGCAGTAAGTGCGGGATTCCGCCAGCCCAAAGTTCTTTCCGAGAGAGCTTACGCCTTCGCGTACTGCGCGTTACCGCAATCCAGGTGATAGCCAGAAAAATGGTCAAAGCGATCAAGCTGTACGAGGGAGACGCTGCAAAAACAACGGGGTTCTTTTCCAAACCACGCACGAGAAGTACGAGGCCCCTGCCCGGGACGAATGTGCGGCCGCTTTGCGCACCCAAGTTGTGAAAGTCTTCCAGAAATGCCGGAGGGAGTTTCTGATTGGAAGGCGTCGCGGCAAAGAATGGCGGTACCAGTGAATCGGATGCACTTGCCCCCACGAGAGGTTCCGCGGCGCGGCTCAACACGGGGATGATGTAGGTGGGGAGCACCCCGAGCAACAAACAGGCGATCGCCAGATAAGCCGATGCAAATTGGACCCGGCCCGCGTGCTGGCGGGGATGCGGATGCCATGGGCCCCGGCGGATGCCAAGAAAGCTCATCGCATAAACCTTCACAAAGCAGGTGACCGCCAGGGCGGCAGTGAGAGCGAGCCCTGCGCCGCACAAGGCGAACAATATTTTGACCGCGGGTGAGAACAGAATGGCGCTTCGTAGCAACGATTGCAGGGTGAGCCATTCGCTCACGAAGCCATTGAACGGCGGAATTGCCGAAATGGAAAGACAGCCGACGAGAAAGATCACCGACAAGGCCGGCAAAAGATGGGCCAAACCACCGAGCCGATCCATCTCTCGTGTACCTGTGGTGGCTTCGATTTCTCCGGCGCCTTGGAAAAGCAGTGTCTTATAAACGGAATGATTCACCATATGGTAGAGCGCGGCGGTCAGAGCAATCGCTGCGGGCACTGGGTTACCGGACGCCCGGAAGACTAGCGAAGCCCCAATGGCGGCAACGATGATTCCCGCGTTCTCGATGGAACTGTGCGCCAGCATCGTCTTCATGTCGTTGTCTGTCGTGGCGTACAAAATCCCAAACAGGGCCGTGATGCTTCCCACGATTAGCGCGACCAAACCCATTGCGACGGTATGCGGCGGCACGAGCTCCGCATTGAGGCGCAAGATTCCGTAAAAACCAAGATTGAGAGTCACTCCCGCGAGAACCGGGACAAAAATTGGCGGCGTCGCCGTGTAGGTTCGGGGAAGCCAGAAATTCACGGGAACCAGGCCAGCCTTTACGCCGAAGCCAAAGAATCCCAGAAGAAAAATCCCCCATGCTGTGATGCCGGCAAGGTTCCCCGATACAGCTGCCAGAGAAGCGAAAGACCAGTCTGGGGCGCTCCGGCCCGCCATCAAGAACGCAAGGACCACCATCAAAAAACCTGCCTCCCCCATGGCCAACATGATGTATCCGGCGCGAGTGTCGGTTCCGTGGCTCTGCTCATAGTTCACCAACAAGAAGCACAGAATCGACATGCATTCCCAACTGATCAGAAAGGAGAGCGCATCATTGGCCACGAGGATGAGCACAACGGAGATCATCAATGCAAAGTGCAGCATCCCATAGTTTCGCGCCGGATACCGTCCGTGGAGACGCTGGTGCGCCAGGTTCCTTGCGAAAAAGGAAGCCGGCAAGTAGATGAGGCCCGCGGTAAACAGGAAGATCGCGGAGAGCATATCGAGGCGCAAGCTGAGAGGCCCCGTGCCCTCGATCCTCCACAGAACAATCTCGAAACTCTGTCCGGTGGCGAGCGCGATGCCCGCTGCGAGCATCATGAGAACCGAGCAGACAGAGCTGAAAATGACAACGACAAGCATCGGCTTGCCGCCTCGCAATACCCGGGACAAAACCAGGCCACAGGCGGAAAGAAGGAAGAAGAGAATGAGGGAGCCGCTGATCCAGGGAGTCACGCTCAGGCACCCCTCTCCTTCATTGTTTCTTGCGGAACCGGAGGTTTTCTTCCGGTGGCTACGAGGAGCCCATGGAGGATTGCCAGAGGCGGCGGTGGCTCGCCCGGAATCTCGAGGTCGACGGGCAGAACGGACGCAACACCTCCCGCGGACATGAATGTGTGGCCGAAGACTCCACCCGTAATGGCACAGGTCCCGACAGCGATTACCCGTTTGGGAGTGGGCATGGCCTCGTAGGTCTTGATCAGGGGCCCGCGCATGTTTTCGCTCAC
>DATJWZ010000637.1:0-3744 GCA_035500795.1 Candidatus Eiseniibacteriota bacterium
ACGGAGTGCATCACGGCACATGGAGACAAAGTCCCGCACACGTTGGCGAAAGATCACCCTGATTGGCTGCAGCGCAAGATCACCGGCGAGCCAGCCGTTTTTGGTGGTGGGACGGCGTTCTGGATTCGGCCGGGCGATGAAGATGTATGGGTGAGTCCGTATGCGGCGGAGTGGCGGAAGACGTACATGGAACGAGTGCGGCAGATCGCACAGACCGGGATCGATGGAATCTATATCGACATTCCGTATTGGATGACGCACTTCGAGGGCTGGGAGAGTAGTTGGGCGAGTTTCGATGACTACACAGTCGCGGCGTTCAAACAAAAGACGGGTCTCGATGCGAAGCACGACGTTAAGATTGGGGATTTTTCGGATCCGGGATTTCAGAAATGGGTGGAGTTTCGGATTCAGACAATCACGGATTTTCTCACGGAGATTGATCACACGGCGAAGGAGGTCAATCCGGCAATCAAGACGATTCCGGAGATCTATCCGGGGATTGAAGAAGAAGCGGTACGCGTGGGGTCGGACGTGTACAGCTTGTATTCCGTGGTGGATGCGATTGCGCACGAGTACGAGTTTGGCAATGGCGATCATATGGCATCGGGGCGCACGCCACTGGGTTGGTTCCAGTATCAGGTGGGGATGCACACGTTCCGCGCGTTCGCGCAGGGCAAGGCGACGTGGATTCTGAATTACTCGTGGGATGGAGACAAGGTCGTCGACAAGCGCGAGGCGATGATGAATCTTGCGATGTCGCAGGTGATGGATGGAGCAAATTTCTGGGATGCGCCCGGGCATTCGATGGCGGGGTCGAATGATTTGCCGACCAGGAAAAAGATTTTCGATTGGATTCAGGCGCATGAAAAGACCTTCTATCTGCCGAGGTGGCCGATCGATCCGATTGGAGTTTATTTTTCGCCGCAGACCAGGAATTTTCATGCGGAGGAGTTCCTGGCTTCGTATCGCGGAATTCTGATTCTGCTGATGCAGAAGCACCTTGAATTTCAGATTGTCACGCCGCGGACGTTAGCAAACTTCCATGGTAAGACGCTGGTGCTGCCGGATGTGCGCGTGCTGGACCAGAGTGAGCAGCAGTCCTTGAAGGATTTCGTTGGCGCCGGAAAACGGCTCGTTATTACTGGAACGGACATAACGGAGTTGGGAGACTCGCCAAGCATCGTGCGAATGAGGGATTGCCCGGGAAAGGCGTACAACGCGTTATTAGAAAAGGATTTTGAAAGTGCATCGCCAGAGTCCCAGAAAGGACTTTTCTCCTCGCTACAGAGTGGAGATAGGATTCGCATTGAAGCCTCGCCAAAGATGGCGACTTCGATTTCACGAACGTCCGATGGACACATCAACTGCTTCTTCGCCAACTTTGCGGGGCTGAAGGGTGGGTCGAATCCGATTCAGACGCCGCAGATGGGAGTGAAGGTCAGTATCAGTTCGAAGTCTCCGGGAAAGGGCTTCTTTCTACCATTCATGGGAGACGTGCAGCCGGTGCAGGGCGCGCAGAATGGAGACGCGGTGACATTCACTTTGCCGACGATCACAAAGGGTGCGGTGTTCTGGGTCGAACCGTAGAAGCGCTTCCGCAACGTTCTGCCCCATTCTGCCGAGACCCCACTTTTTAGCGCTACTGTTCCCATTTCTTCGATCGGGAAATGGCTTCGTCCCAGCGATCCCGCAGAGCTCTTGCCCGATCGCGCGGCATCTTTGGTTCGAAGCGGCGATCTGCGGCGCATCTCAGCTGATCAGAATCGCGCTTCCAAAATCCCACCGCCAAACCCGCTAAGTATGCTGCGCCGAATGCGGTCGTCTCTGTGACGGCAGGACGTAGGACTGACACTCCAAGAATATCTGCCTGGAACTGCATGAGAGCGTCGTTGGCGGCGGCACCGCCATCGACACGCAGTTCGTCGACCGCATCGCCAGAGTCGGCGCGCATTGCGTCGAGCAGATCGGCGACTTGATAGGCGATGCTCTCGACCGCGGCGCGCGCGATATGACCCGCTGTTGTGCCGCGGGTGAGTCCGAGGATGGAACCTCGGGCGAAGGAATCCCAGTGGGGGGCGCCGAGTCCGACGAATGCGGGGACAAAGTAGACTCCGCCGTTATCCGCAACGGAACCGGCGAGGGCTTCTACTTCTTCTGACTTGCGAATCAGGCCGAGGCCGTCACGCAACCATTGCACGACTGCACCGCCGATGAAAACACTGCCTTCGAGTGCGTACTCGACTTTGTTGGCAATTTTCCACGCTATGGTTGTGACTAGTTGGTTCTTCGAAGGGACGGCGCGCGTGCCCGTATTCTGCAGCATGAAACATCCAGTGCCGTAGGTGTTTTTGGTCATGCCGGGACGGTGACATTGCTGGCCGAACAGCGCCGCCTGTTGGTCGCCCGCGATGCCGGCGATTGAAATTCCATCCAAGCCTTCGATTTCAACATCGCCATACAACTCGCTGCAGGAGCGGACTTCCGGCATCATGGATCGCGGAATGCGGAACAGGGTTAGAAGATCTTTGTCCCAATCGCATTGGTGAATGTTGAAGAGCATGGTGCGGGATGCATTGCTCATGTCTGTAGCGTGGACTTTGCCGTGGGTGAGTTTCCAGACGAGCCAAGTATCGACTGTGCCGAAAGCGAGTTTTCCCGCCTCGGCCAGAGCATGGGCTCCGGCGACATTGTCGAGGATCCAAGCGATCTTGGTGGCGGAGAAATAGGAATCGATTAAGAGGCCCGTACGCTGCTGGATGAGGGGAGCGTGGCCATCGCGACGGAGTTGCTCACAGAAAGCAGCGGTGCGGCGGTCTTGCCAGACGATTGCGTTGTAGATTGGCTGTCCGGTTTCGCGATTCCAGACGATTGTGGTCTCGCGCTGGTTGGCAATACCGATCGCAACGATGTCGGCGGGTTGAGCGGCCGCACGCGTCAGGGATTCAATGGCGACCGCGATTTGCGAGGAGGCGATTTGTTCCGGATTGTGTTCGACCCAGCCTGGTTGGGGAAAGATTTGATCGAATTCCCATTGGGCTGAGGCGCGGACAGTTCCTTGTTCGTCGAAGAGGAGAGCACGGGAACTGGTGGTGCCTTGGTCGAGTGCTAGAACGCATTTGGGCATGGCAGTGATCTCTTTCGCCCCTTCGGGCCTGACTCCATTTAGCCCACTATCCTACGGCTTGCGCCCTTCGCCGGGCAGCTCAGGGCAGGCAGTGGGCTGTATTTTTTCGCCGCTTGGTGGCTGCTACCGTCCTGAACTCAAAGGCGGTTCCCAGCGGTTGCTCGCGTCGTGAATTCAAGAGCAATCCCCATTTGAGCGAGATCTTCCCGTAACAGCTACGAGGTTCGCAAGAAACGGCGAATGCCGAAATCGTAGAGAGCAGCGCCGATCAGGCCTCCTAATAGAGGAGCGACTACGGGGATCCACCACACATGAGTGCCGTCGGTGAGGCCGTTGTTACGGAAGCCGGCGAGCACCGTGAAAAGTCGAGGCCCGAAATCACGGGCGGGGTTGATAGCGTATCCATGCATGCCGCCGAAGCTCATGCCGATGGCGACAACAACCAGGCCAATCATCAGCGGGGCCAGATTCGCTCCGGGTGGAGCGTTGAATTCATCAGTGATCGCCAATATGAGAAGGACGAGCAGCCCCGTACCGATCAACTGGTCGAGAAATCCTGCTTGCGGCAATCCCGGAAATGCAGGGAACGTCGTAAATACACCAGCGGTATTTTCCAGTTG
>DATJWZ010000638.1:0-1411 GCA_035500795.1 Candidatus Eiseniibacteriota bacterium
GTCTACCGGAAAGATCGCGACAGATCTCGGGGGGAAGTATGGTTGGACTGACGAGCAAGAGGTGCGGCTCAAGTTATTTCTTCTCCGGCACAGAGATAACATCCAGGATTTGGTGAAGGTGGTGGATCGCTACATCTCCCATGCCGCGGAGGTGCTCGCTTGTCTGTTGCTCATCCCTGTCCTAGCTATCTTCTTCTTGCGAGACGGAGAGCACATCGCGGATGCCTTTACAAGGATAGTATTTCCAGAAAAGAGCCGCGCGACTGTTCGTGCCGTAACCGCCGAACTGCACAACATGCTCACCGAGTACATCAGGGCCCAGTCAATTCTCTGCGGGCTGTCGTTTGCTTTCTATTCCACAGTGATGCTGATCTTGAGATTTCCGCACGCACTCGCACTTTCTGCTGTCGGAGGAATTCTGGAGTTTATACCGGCGGCCGGCTGGATGACCACCGCTGCCCTAATCATTGGCGTGGGTGTAATCAATCACTCGCACTGGGTGTTGATGATCTCACTTCTGTTCATCTGGCGAATCACACAGAATTACGTCACCTACCCGAGGATCATGGGGCGCCAGTTGGAACTCCATCCGCTAGCTGCGATCTTCGCCGTGCTCGTTGGGGCTGAGGTCGGAGGGATCGTGGGCATCTACCTCGCAGTTCCTATGACCGCGGCATTGCGCGTAGTATGGCAAACCTATGCTGTCCCGAAGCCTGCGGTTGGGGAAACTCAGCAACCAACAACAAAGAGCGCTGATCCCTCTCGTCTGGCACAGGCGGCAACAAGCTGACTCGGCGAGATCGAATCCTAAACAAACACATCTCGAATCCAACTCTCCGCTTGCGCGACATCGTGGAAAGGCCGCACTACGCACACGTCCTCAACCAGGGCTTCCAGCATACGCATGACGCCGAACGCGACTGGGCTGGAGACGACTACTGCTGTTGGGCCGAGATAATGCTGAATTGAAAGTGAGCGCAGAAGGTCCACGAGTTCCCGAACTTCTGCTGGCGAAAAATCGATCCATGCATGGCGTGCGTCGATGAGTTCACGAAAGGGAAGGGCCGAGTCTCTTTGCTCACTGGATAGGTGCTTGCGCACTTCCGCCACCGACACCACGCCTTCGGCGACTGTTGTCACGAGGCGTTGCTTCACGTCGACACTGTAGCCAATGCCTGATTTGTCAGGGACGACCCTGGTCCAAACATGACTCTTGCCGTCCCTCAAAGCTTGGATCAGCCAACCATTCAAGCTCCCGTCGGACACCAGTTCGGTCCCCTCGGCCATCATTTCGTTGAGCAGAGAATTGGCGCTCTCCTCAATCTGGATCACATTGTTGAGGTCACAAACAACCTTCCGACCGGCGGCCTGCGAGCGGTATTGCTCCCAAACTCTCCGCAACTCTAGAACC